>JAZUKL010000116.1:0-9054 GCA_045643245.1 Candidatus Enterocola sp. | reverse complement strand
TGACTATTACCGCTACTTGTAGTGTAACTCCTACTTGGGACCTTACAGGCACACCTGCAGGTTTCACAGAGAATGTGGATTATGTGGTTGAAGGCTCTGATAAAGTATATAAGATTAAGGCGAAACAGACCAATAACGAGGATACGGATAAGTTTACATTCACCGTTACCGCCACTGCTGATAACGGATGTAGCACCGTTATGCCGTTTGATGTTTACATCAACGCCGCCCCGGCGGAGGATTGCGGTAAGTAAGCTTCAGTAATCAACCCAAAAACTTTCCCCACCACACTATGTGGTTGGGGATGGTTTTTATTCACATATTAACAAATCTTAAAATTTAATATTATGCCAGACACAAATACACCAAATCAAGCCGCAGGTGAGGTTCAACCACAGGATAGTGCAACCCAGATAGTTATTGATGTTGAGAACAGTTTGTACGCCAAGCACTTTGAGGGCAATCAGTTGATTCACAATAAAGAGTTTGAGGATTTAAAAAATGCAATAGGAAACCGTATTTCAGAAATTGGGGATAATACAAGTGGTATAAATGATTCTGAGGAACGCAGAAGTGAGGCATATACGGTATTTGGTACAAGGGGTAGCGGTAAGTCATCATTCTTGTACAGCCTTATGCATTGGTGTAAAGAAGAGAATCAGAAAGAGGATATTTTGGCATTGGACTTGATAGACCCAACACTTTTTGAGGACAAGGGGCATATTCTGCTAACTATAATTGCTCAATTAAGGCATTTGGTGGATGAGGCTCATAATAAAAGGGCGGTGGAAAATGAGTGTGGGTGTAAATATATGGATTGGCATAAGAGTTTTGAGAGTCTTTCCCGTGGTATTCCGTCAATTAAAGATGAAGGATTTATTAAGGATAACTGGTCGGAGCCAGGTTTTGTTATGAATCAGGGTGTGCAGAATGTTTATAGTGCATATACATTGGAAAAGAACTTTAATGATTTTGTTAAGTGCTCATTAAAGTTTTTAAACAAGAAATTACTTGTAATAATTTTTGATGACATAGATATTGATTTCCGTAAGGGTTGGGAAGTGCTGGAGACTGTAAGAAAATATCTTACATCAAGGCAGGTGTTTGTGATTATTAGCGGTGATGCAAAACTATTTTCAAAGTCAATACGTAAGGTTCAGTGGAAGAATTTTGGCAAGGCGTTGCTTAAGAATGAGGCTGAGAATGGACAAAAAGAGGCTTATAATAATCTGGTAACAGAGATGGAGAGTCAATATATGCAAAAGGTAATGCCTACACAATACCGCATATATCTAAGGTCTCTGTTGGATATAGTGGGTAATGTATCAAATAGTGTAATGGTTGGAGCAGAAAATATAAGAACATATTATAATAAAAATCTATTCCAAGGTTATGAGCCAGTTAATCCTGTGCAAACCAAGGTATTTACAGATTTTTTGCTGTCATTGCCTTTAAGAACGCAAATGCAACTGATGGCTGCGTTTAATAAGGGTGCGGACCAACCAAGGAATTTGGTTATGCCGTTTGTCAGTCACTTGTTAGATAACGGAATAAATTACGAGGATTTATTAAGGTTCCCAAATAAACTGAACGCCATAATATTAAAATTCTTGGTAAGCAATATGATAGTGGAGGAGAGTTATCAGTTGCAACCAAACACTTTGGACACTGATATTAATGCTTGCTTAGTTGCGTTGTCATTAGTATCATCAAGACATTATAAAAATAATGCGTATCTGATTTTTGATTATTTAGTAAGGGTGGGGTTCTTAAGGTTTGTAAAGTGCTCAATATTAGAGTATGCCGATATTTGTGCAGACTGTACATCTGTGTATATAATAGATGATTTTGTAAAGCACGCTCAATTGTATAATGATATTGACCTTAAGGTGTCTGTAGGTAATGCTATTGCATATCTTGAGTTAGTAAAATTCAAGAGTATTATCAAGATTTTTGGATTTGCTGAAAAGGCAAAGACTGGGAATGTAGAAAATCGTATAGATGCAGTTTTTAGCAAGAAATCTATTCAAAGAGTATTAGGATTCTTGCCACTTACTATATCAAAATACACCAATAAGCAAGTATCGGAACTTAATTATTCATTAGTGGCTCTTTTGGCTGCAATGACTGATATAGTAAGAGAGACTTATGCAAGGTCAAAAGATGATGAGAATATAGTGGATAGTGATAGAGGAAGGACCATTATAGAATTCTTAAATTATTTGTCACAAACAAGAAGTTATATAATCCCTATAAATGGTGATAATGATAATAATATTGTGGAGTCTGATGAGATTAGTGGATTGTCAGTAGATAAAGAAGATGATGGCGTTGTAATGTTTGTGGAGGATTTGTCAAGATGGATAGATGAATACAATGAAACTAGCAAAAAAATTGTTTTACCAACATATCTTTTAGGTAAGATTGCTACAAGGGTATTTTCTTCTATAAACTTATTAGATGCAAGTAAGGATGTAAATTTAGGAGAGGCTATGCACCGCAGAATTGTGATACTGCTTAATGCTGTGCTTGTGGAAGAGGCTCGTGAATATGGTTATAATCTAAACAACAACAATCCATCTGGTAGCGATGATATTTTTGTGGCTAATCTTAAGAAATTTAAGGTTATTAATGGCAGTGAATCTACTGGTCTTGATGCAAATAAATTATTGCTCTTTAATTGGATAGTGAAATGCCCGTTGCTGCTTGCATATATGAATTTGCCCGCAGAAGGTGAATTGAATAATATCTTTGTAAAATTGAATGCTACAACTAGTATTAATATTTATAATTATCTTGAGAATGTAGAAGTTAAGGGTTCTGCTGGTAGCCTAGCACCTCTTATTTCTTCTGCTGCTCAAGTCGCATCGTCACCAAATACGCCTACAAATGATGTTCCTATGAATAATGAAATGAATTTTAGGGCATATGATGTAAATTGTTATAATATTATTAAGGATAAATTTGATACTCCAAATGATTTGTTTGGGAATTCGGATAACGAGCAAGTGAGAATCAAATTATTGCCATTCTTTCACTTAGTGAAAAGACAATCTGTTCAAATATTCCGTGAATTACATGGCAATAAGGAAGTATGGTAACCCAATCTGAAATACGGTATCTGCTGCAGGATAGGGCATCGCTTGAAGAATATCTGCGTGGCATTGTGCCAGATTTTGACACAATAAAGCGGAGGCTTATGCTGCTTGACCGCAGTTCAGACACCTCAATTCCAGACCAATACTACAGGCTTAATCAGACCCGCACTCTAAAGGGTATAAATGATTTGCCTCAACTGCTTTGCAAGGGTATTGCAAACTTGTCTGCTGAATATTTGGAGATTATAAACAAGGAGGGTATCAAAGACTTTATAAGGGTAAAGCAGAGTAAGTTTAATGAGTGGCAGTTTCTGATAGCCGATGTACCGCCACTGCTTCTTAAAATGGCTTATTTGGCTGATAAACAGGTGACTTTGGACTATGGCAATATGTCTGAGATTATGGAGTGTTATGCCAAAAGCATTCTGCCAAACAGCCACTATACCGCACTTGCTTTGCCGTACATACCTGAGATGGAGAACTTTGTAAAGGAATCAGGAGGTCTCAGTGATATGCACATACATCTTAACGGTTCCACAGAGTTTGACCTTGTGTGGCAGTTCTGCCTGCGGTTCCCAAACTCAACCCAAGCCAATTTTGCTGGCAAAGCGGGGATGGAATATGTTAAGGAGTTATGTGAGCAGGCGGGCATTGACGGCAAGTTGATACGCTACAATCTGCAGGTTGCAAGGCGTATTAAGAACTTGATATGCAGAATTATATTTTACCCAAATACTTTAAAAGACTCTGATTTCAGATTTGAGATTGCAAATGTTCTTACCGATAACGGCGATGTTAATGAAGACCTTTTTCAACTGTTGCTATCTGAAACATCGGGCGGATATTTGGCATCGGAGTATATGATGTCTGCTGAGGCTCTTATGTATGTTGCTGTGTTTACTGCATTGCGTAAAACACAAGATGAGCATTTGGCTATGCTATTTCATTGGTATCTGCTTATTATGGGCAGGTTTAACGCTTTGCTTGTACAGCAAAACAGGGAGAAGGGTTTTGACCAATTCCAAAAGTTCACTTTAACGGAGATAAGATGCCGTACTGAGGAGCAGTATAAACTTCTGTTCCGCCAACTTGAGGGCAACTGTGGTGGTCTGGCTAACTATATTGAAGGTAGGTTTGCCCCTAAAAAGACTACGGGTAAGAATGTTAATCTGGTATATCAGATTACTTATGATTGGGAGAATTTTGGATGTCAGAATGCCAATTTAAGGCTTGTGGCTCATTTTATAAAGAGCAAAAAGAATTCAAATAAAGGTGGAATGTGGCGGTATGCCGACTATCGTACAGATTTGTTTGTTCAGGCAAATGAGTTTATACACACATATAAGGAGTATGATAGGTTCAGACAATATGTGGTGGGCATTGATGCCGCCGCTAATGAGATGTTTGTGCCTGCTGATGTTTTTGCCCCCGATTTCAGACGGATACGCCGTGCGTGCCATCTACCTGTTACATATCACGCCGGAGAGGATTTCTACTCTCTGCTTGGTGGCATAAGGGCTGTGTATGAGGCTATCTGTTTTCTGGATTTGGAATCGGGTGAGAGAATAGGACACGCCTGTGCCGTTGGGCTTGACGCTAAGTTATGGTATGAGTGCGTTAATGACAGTATAAATGTTCAGCAAGGGTATCTGCTTGATAATCTTGTGTTTGTATGTCATTTAATTGAGACTCAGAAAATTGAGACGCTGTATAATGTACGTCTTATGCTTATTCCTAAGATTTATGCGCTCTCTAAAAAGGTTTATGGTACTGATTATTCATTGTGTGACCTTATTGAGGCTTGGCAGTGGCGACGGTATAACCCTTATATGGCACTTGCCGATGATATTTTTGAGGCACAAGATAGGGTATCGTATGATTATATTGAGTATCAAGATGCTATAAGCAATATTGACCGCAATTCCAAGGCATTTGAGATTTATAGCAAGTTTCAGACTAATGAGTGTTTTGATAACTATGAAGAGGTTATAGGCATAAAGCCCTCAGATTATCTCTCTTCTGATGAGATGACTTTACTGCAGCAGGCTGTGCTTAAAATTATGAGTGAGAAGGGTATCGCCATTGAGGCGTTGCCTACAAGTAACATTCATATAGGCTACTATAATGATTACAACAACTATCATATTTGGAATTGGGTGAAGTGGACAAAAGAGGGGCTTGCTGTTCCGCCTATAGTTCTTGGCACCGATGACTGCGGCATTTTCTCCACCAATATCTACAATGAGTATGCCCACTTGTTCTGTAACCTTGTGAATGCTCATCACCTGTCACGCACGGAGGCACTTGAGATTATATCCAAAATCCACCACGCCTCTGGGATTTACAAGTTTTAGTTTTACCTGCGGCTTGGCACAGGTGTCTCTGCCATAGGCAAAGTGAAGAGAGAACCATTATGCAAATATATGGAATAATTTGTTATATCAAATAATAATCAGTACATTTGTGCCTGTAAGTTGTAGTGCGTTTTTAAGTGATATGGTGTGATAGGATGAGGTTTATGTGTAAATAATGAAAATATGATAAAAAAAGCAACAAATATAAGTGATCAAATTGAGCTTTTGATTTCACGAGGAATGACTATTGCAGATAGGAATAAAGCTGAAGAGACTCTCCTGGATATAGGATACTATAGGTTAGGTTTTTATTGGTTTCCGTTTGAAATTACTTTCCCTAGAAAGGATAATAGAGACCATAAATTAAATGAAGTCACAACATTTGAACAATTTATTCAACTTTATTATTTTGATTTTGATATTAGAAATTTGCTTTTACGATATATTAGTAGAATTGAAATCAATTTTAGGACTAAATTAATTTATTTTGTTTCTAACAAGTATAAAGATGATCCATTCTGGTATGTCAACCCTACAATCATTCAATCATCTTTTATAGAAGAAGAATATTTTAAACAATGTTTGAATGATATACAAAAGGAGTACGTTATTATTCATGATTTAAAGACTCACGAAAGAGATTATGCACCAGCATGGAAGGCAGTTGAATATATGTCATTTGGTGTCATAATAGGACTTTTTAAAAATCTTAAAGATGAACAGTTAAAACATAATATTGCTGTTCAATATGGAGTGCAAAGTTCTACACAATTTATTCAGTATTTGAACACAATAAGGAGGTTAAGGAATTTGTGTGCTCATGGGAAAGTTATTTTTGATATGTCACTATCCGAAGCGATACCCACTTCTGGACCAATTAAAATTTTGAATGCTCATAAACAAATATTTAATGGTGCCTTTTTAGTAACTAAATATATCTTGAGTAGGGTTTCAAATAATAGGGCTAATGAAATGCAAACTGAGTTGAATAGAATTAAGCATAGGATTTCAAATACTACAGTTCGGGAGGTTATTGCTAATTATTCAGGATTAGATATGAAAACCACTTAATTCTTAAAAAATGTTAAAATTTATTCAAAAAGTGTTAAAAATGAACGCGCATACACCAATTAGTTCTTTAATCTGAAAAAAATCATTTATATTTGTGGCACAAAGTGCACTGATTGGCTACATGCTGTCATACTGCACTATAAAAAGAATTGAAAAAGGCTCGCCTTATAGGCGAGCCTTTTAGATAGTTAACCTTGTGAATGCTCATCACCTCTCACGCACGGAGGCACTTGAGATTATATCCAAAATCCACCACGCCTCCAAGATTTATGCGTTCTAATTATGGTAAAAAATTTTGACCACCTTTCTTCGTTGAAATATAGACCACAACTTCCCACCACCGCACAAAGTGACGTGAGTTTTGCATATTCTTGTGGCTAAATTCGCTACACTAATGCGTATCAATCCGCTACGCAAGTTATCAACATAACAAAAAATTACTTTCTACCTTAGTACCTGTAGAGTGTTCTCTATGGGTACCTGTGTTTTCAGTTGCCCGTGGCGATGTCACCAGTTGGCATAGGTTTTGGCTATAAATATTTAGTAGTCAAACTGTTATAAATATAAAGGTTTGGTGCTTCAAGCCCTGATTTCAGGGTGTTTTATGCACTTGAAAATTCACTAAAATTGTGTGTCCAGCTGGGAGAAATTTGAAAAAAATGACTAAAAACACCGATGTCAGTTCCATTAGGACTGGTATCTAAAAAATGTACAAGATGCATAAATTTTGCATAAACTTTAGATTTTTGAACAGACTTTCAAATACCGATAATAACTAAAACAAATAACTAACTATGAAAAGACAAAAATTACTAAAAAACTTAAACAGCAAAGGCAGGCTGCTTGCCTTGCTGCTAACAGTAACAACTGGTTTGTTATACTGCAGCTCTGCGTGGGCAGAAGTGGGTTTTTGGACCGAAAGTGCGGCAAATGTTCACATTAAAGGATGGGATGACCCAGTGTACAGCGGAGGACTAAGCAGTTCTGGTGTTGCTATTAAAACTATTGAAGGTTACTATAGTTCATTGGTGTTTGATGATATATGGGTTAAAGTTTGGCACAATAATTCGGCTGATTATATGAAATATGGTGTTAAGTTTAGATATTGGATTGATGGTGACAATCAAACTGATATAAATTTGACTGAAGGCCAGTGGGAGGATCCCTGGGTGGGTAGCAATCAAAATCAGACATGGTATAAATCTTCAGAAACGACAATATATAATGGCGCAAAAGCAGGTAACCATAAATTAACCTTTGTGTTTTATGGTAAGACCAACTATGAAGCAGAATGTTGGCTCTCAAACAATAGTCAAAATTATGAAATAGACTTTACCGTACCAGGTTGGTCAACCACATCTGGAAGTGCCACAATAGGCTCATCTCCTGTAGGAATTCCTGTAGCAAAACAAAACATCAGTCTTGGTACTCACTATGGTGGCAGTGATGGGACAAACGCAGAGGCAAAAAGCGGTGATACAGGAGACTTCTCGGTTACTTGTAATTCCGCTACCAGTGTTGACGTTACGTTCACCCCAACTGCTGTGGGAACAAGGACTGCTGTATTTACCATTACAGATAAATACGGCAAGACCCGCACACTTACTGTTACAGGTACAGGCAACAACACCCCTACCGTCCTAATCGGGGCAAAGGAGCAGATAGAAGCACAAGATGTTACCTTATATGGTTATGTAAAATACACAGGATGTAAGAATATCAGTAAGGTGGGTTTTATTATAAGCCAGACAGAATCTGAGGTTACCGGAGGTACAGCTCAAGTTTATGAGGGCACGGCAACAGCAGACCCAATTGAAGCAGGAACAGATTTCAGTTTCTCTAGTGATGAGTTTGAGAACGCCACCTATTATTATAGGGCTTGGATGAAGGCAAGCGATAACACCATAGCCTTATCAGATGAAGTTCGTACATTTGAGCCACAGGGCGTTTGTAGTGCCACATCGGCAAGTGCTATTCTGCCAATATTCAAGAGTGGCAAGACAGAAGAGTCAGCCACATTTACAGAAGGCAGTGCAAGCATAGACTTAACAGTTGAGAAGGAATCAATAGCAGATGTATATCAGTGGAATGTTGAATCTCAACCTGATGGCGGCAATGCCACATTCAGCCCAGGAAACAAACGTAATACAAGCGTAACAGTTAGTGCCGTAGGTACATACACATTCACATTAACAGCTGGTTGTGCAGGAAGTACTCAATTCAAATCCACAAGAGTTCTTACTCTTAACGTCTGTGGGCCGGCAGAGTTCACCCAACTCTACCTTGACAACCACACAGACAATGTGCTTTGCGTAGGTGAGAAGGCTACAGCAACCTGTATAACCAAGGAGGGTTACACATACTCATTATATAATCCATCGGGCGATAACCTTGGTTCACTTGCAGGTACAGGCGGAACCCAGACTTGGCGTAACGTGACAGGTGCTGGTGAGTTCACAATGCGTACATCACCTACCTCAATGCCACAGTGTGCCGCAGTAGTAAGTAGTGCCACACAGCGTTACAATGAG
>JAZUKL010000115.1:0-15551 GCA_045643245.1 Candidatus Enterocola sp. | reverse complement strand
GCCTGATGCGTCACTCCACTTGTAGGTTACACCTGCTGTTGTTGAGCTTGCTGTCAGGGTTTTCTCAGTTGTGGTGCAATTCAACTCAAATTCCGTTGGGTCTACGCTTACGGCTGGTTCGTCTACGTTCTTGCCTATTTCTGAACTTGCTGTTTTTGTACAACCGTTTGGTGCTGTGGCGGTTACTGTGTATGTACCTGCGTCACTCACTGTGAGGGTTGCTCCCTCTGTTGCTGGAGTGTCACTCCATTTGTATGTTACACCACTTGTTGATGAACTTGCTGTAAGCACTATCTCTGTTGTTGTGCAGGTTATGGTGCCACTTGTAGGGGTTACGCTTACGTTTGGCACTTCTGTACTCTTTGTTATTGCAATAGTTTCAGAGCTACTGCTTTCACAACCCTCAGCAGATACAGATTTAACAATAAGGTTTGTAACAGCATCTGTATATGTGTTATGACCAATAGTACGTGTGCCATCATCAGACCACTTATATGTAGCACCACCACTTAACACTACCCTTGCACTTTGGACTGTACAAGTTATTGTATAAGGTGATGACATCTCCTCTTCTGTAGAACCTTTATATACCTTATATGATATTGTTGGTCTTGTATTTACTGTAATTTTTTTAGTATCAACCAAAGACTCTGCTTTTGCCTTGGCATCAGAGTATCCATTATATGTTTCACCATTAACCTGATATACAAATGCTTTCACCTCTTTATCTGCGGTTAATGATGCAAATGTAAACTCTCCAGTTGTTGTTTTTGTTGCTTTAGCATCAATATTTCCAAAATCATACACTTTATATTCCTCTCCATTGTTATCAGGATTCAAATACTTAATTTTAACTCCTGTAGCAGAAACAGTTGAACCGTTATACACCGATACAGTATATTTGGCTGATTCACCTGAACAAATTGAACTGTTCGAAAGATTAATAGTAAGTGTAAGGCTTGTGCAATCCTTGTTTTTAAGAGTAACCTCAGATGTAGCAGGCTCACAAACTCCAGATTGTGATGTTGTAGTAAGAGTTAATACAACTGTTTTACCCAACTCAACACCTGTAACAGTAGAAGTAAGGCTCTTATTATTTGTGATTGTAGGTTGTTTAGTTGGATCACCATCATAACTCTTTATAGTCCAAGTAGATACATTTCCTGTAGCGGTACCTGCAAGTGTAAAGTCTGTAGTGTTGCAAACCTCTTGGGTTGAGCCTGCATTGTTTGTTGGTTTTTGGTCAACAGCCACATCTGTATCACCATCCATATCAGCAGAACAACCTGTTGTTGCATTCTCAGCCTTTGCCGTATATGTTCCTTCAACTTTTTGCTTGCCAAAATCAAGTTCATTTCCTGTACCAGCAAGTGAAATGCCTGTAGATACATCATCTCTATATAATGTATAGGTGAAACCTGTCTCAGACTTAGACAGACCTACACGAACACCATCACCATCAGAACAATAAATTCCGCCATATATTACTACATACTGAATTGGTGTATGAGAGTTATCTGAAACCGATATACTTACACCCTCTGAAACACAACCGTTTGAATCCTTTACTTTTGCAGTGACTGATGCGGTTTGTAATTCATTATATGTTGGATTGTCACTATATGTCGCGCCTCCATCATTTGAATAAGTATATGTACCGCTGCCGCCTGTGGCGGTTATTGTGTATTCACCATTGTACGGCAATGTACACCTTGTATTATTAATCACATTTGATGAATTTGCCGTTGGCAGGGCGTTAACTGTTACGCTCTTGCTATCCTCTGTACTCTCACAACCATTGGCATCTTTTACTTTTAGTTTTATGGTTTGTGCTCCTGATGTTGTGGTAGTAACGTCATATGTGCTTGTTGTGCTGTAGGCTCCACCATTCCAACTGTAGTTGGTTGCTCCTGAACCCGTGAGTGTCAGACTACCGTTCTGACATACCGCAGCATTTCCTGTTATGCTTGCCGTTGGCAGGGCGTTAACTGTTACGCTCTTGCTATCCTCTGTACTCTCACAACCATTGGCATCTTTTACTTTTAGTTTTATGGTTTGTGCTCCTGATGTAGAGGTTGGAACTGTATATGTGCTTGTTGTGCTGTAGGCTCCTCCATTCCAACTGTAGTTGTCTGCTCCTGAACCTGTAAGTGTTAAACTACCATTCAAGCACACCGCAGCATTTCCTGTTATGCTTGCCGTTGGCAGGGCGTTAACTGTTATTTCCTCGCTATCCTTAGACACAGAAGTATCGTATGTATATGCTGTACCATCTTCACCTATTTTATATATGTAGGCTTTATTAGTAGCATCTACATTAACAGATGCTGTTAATTTACCACTGACGGTTAATGTTGCTGACTGACCTGCTGCAAGGCTTGCTATTGTCCAATTGTTTCCAGACACAGTTGTGCCTGTACTTGGACTATAAGTAACTCCGCTTACGTATGTGGCATCTGCAACATTAGTTACAATTATATTCTCCAAGTCATAAGCAAACGGATTTTTTATGGTAACTTTGTACAGTTCACCATTATAGTCTGTACATCTCTTATCCTCTGAATTTGTAATGGTAAGTTCAGGTGCTGAACAAGATGAAACAACACTATTAGTTATGGAATACATAGCACATTTACTAGGTGTGCCTCCTGCAGCCACAGTTTCAGCCACCTCTTTTGAATTAGCAACTATGGTTCTATAATAAATTGTATTACCAGACTTTATTAAGTATGAATTCTTGTTGGGTCCGCTTACTCCTTCTTCATCTATATTATGCCATTCCTCACCATCTTCAGATGATTGCCATAAGAAATACGGAGTAGCCCAAGAACCCTCACTAACTGCTACGGTAAGATTTGCATCTGCACCACATATTCCTTGGAACTCTTCTATATGTCCTTCTATTGATAATTGCGTTTTAGGCGAACATGTAGCAAAAACTATGTCATCTAATAGCACATCATTACCTGCCGAACTGGAGGCTGACTTGTTAATAACCTGAATTTTAACTGATTCATTACTTTCTGTATTAAACATTGCCGCAACCTCTTGCCATGCGCCTCCTAATTCAATATCCGAAATTGTTTTCTCTGTTATCTTGACACCTCCAGGTGTAAGCAACTTAAATTTCAAACTAGTTTTTGCACTTGATTCCGGTTTAGCGGCATTAGCCACCCATACTGAAAATCTGATATAGGTATCTGTACAAAGACCTTCTACTGTCCGCTCATACAAAATGTCATTATCATCTTTATCTCCGTCTTTACAGTCCATAATCAACATTCCACCAAATTTAGAGCCACTTGGCTTTGTTCCTGCGTCACCACCAAGTGTATGGTCATAGAAATCTTCTCTAAACCACAATTTAGCCTCTGAGTTATCGCAATAACAGGTATTACAATAATCGGCTCCTGAAGTTTTATTAGAGCAACCTCCAAATCTGGTATTAGCCACAACTGCATATCTACCAGGCTTTAATAATCCATTACTAGGACATAATGCTGTAGGTTTGTACTTACCATCTTCTTTGGTATTACCTCTTTCAAATCTAATAGCGTTACTACCACCATCTATACTTTTTGTTAAATCAACAAACAAATTAACCGTCTGCCAAGCATAAGTTCCCGGTTCACTGAATATAAATCCAACATTAGTAACTCCTGATGGAATATTTACTGTACAAGAATAATAGTCATCTGCCAACCTTACCATATCTGTCCCAGGCCATTCACCCGACAATCTAGAATTATCACTAGTATTCCACGAATAAAATTTCAGATTTGTGCTAGATGTAAAGGAATCATCACGGATGTAAAATGTTACCGGGTTTTTCTTCACATCCTCTTCATTGTATGCGGAAAAGACATACGAACCTGATGGTATGTAATCACATTTATTCCTCCCCTTTTCATTTGTAAGTTCACCGAATTTCTCCCAAAATATAGTGACTGTATTAGCTGGGTCACATTCCAAATTCATTTTAACGGAAACATCAACACATTTGGTCTCCTTATCTGCATCCGTTACACAATATGTAGTTTTAATTGTAGGTGTCACTTGAATAGAATTTTGCCCGTCATACTGTGGCAAATCAATGTAATTAACGCCACCATCTGTAGAGTATTTCCAAGTGTATGGATTGACACCACCTTTTGCTGTAAGTGTAACATTCTCTCCTAATACAATTTCAGATTTATTTGATGTTAAACTAAGTCCACCATTGACTGTAAAACTATTATTAACCCAATTGTAGGTGATTAGAATGTCAGACTGCTTAACTTCCACATTTGCCCAAAATATTTGAGTAAAACTGGGCCAATAAGTGGTATAATCACGCAACTCACATCTATTGCAAATTCCATTGCACGAAACACCCGTTGTACTATTCATTTCTGAATAGCTAACCAAGTTGTTCTCATTACTGGAGATTCCAAACCAATAATTGCGATTAAGATATTCAACATTAACAGCCCAAGTTATCTCCGTATCTGATATATTAGTGGATTCTACCATAGCCGGTCCGGCATTTGCAGGATTATCATTATCCACGGGAGACTGAAACAGGTAAAATTGTTTAACTTCTACTGTAATCTGTTGGCTTTGTCCTTCCGTATCTGTTATTTTATAGACAGAAGTTACAGCAGGAACTATTGTAACAGTAGATTGACCAGCATAATCAGTCATTTCAGTAAAAGTAGAGCCGCCATTTGTAGAGACGAACCATTTATAACCACCAGTACCACCCTGTGCGGTTAAAGTGACATTACCTCCAGGCATAACAGACGATTGACTAGCAGATAAAAATAACGGGATACTAACTTTTACTGATGCTTCTTTAACAAATCCACCATTTGTCTCCACCCTGTATATGGTACTGACTGAAGGTTGAAAAGTATGCATCTCTATTCCCGGATTTCCAACAAAGTCAGGAATTAGACTATAATTCACACCCCCATCTGTAGAAGAATAGCACTTAAAAGCATCATTACTAGTAACAGTTACATCCACCGACCCACCTTTTACAATTGCACTTGCATTAGTACTAATGTCTGCATAAGAAAGACCGGCAGCATTAACAGAAACTACTCCCGTCAGCATTAAAAGAACAAAAAACAAGTATTTTAATAAGCTAAAGAATGTGTAATTGTGTTTCATATATCTCTAATTTTTAGGTCTATAATGAAATTAGTCTGCATAATGGTACAAAACACCAAAATACAGACTACAAAGATAATAAATTTTAATTAAAAATGCTATTAAATAGGGTGATATTTTATAATAGATTTTTCGCTTCACTCAAAATGACGGGCAGAAACGCTCATAATAACGGGCGAGTACGCTCAAAATGACGTATTTCTAAGTTTGATTTCTGATAAGAGTTTTTTTGTATATAACGGAAAATCAGCATTCAGCAACCATCCAAAGTAACCGGAATCCTTCTTATAGACATCACTAACCTTCTGTCCTTTATACTTTCCAAAGTTAAAGACCTCTGCACCGCTCTCATCATATACAATATGTCCTGCAAAATCAGCAAACTTGCTATGGGTGCTAAAGTCAGACAAAAACGCTACATCGTTCTGCAAATCAGAAGGATAACGGTCTATCTGCGATTTAAGAACCTCATACGTGGCACGAATGTCAGCATCGGCGGCATGAGCATCATCAAGATTTTTACCGCAATAGAACTTATAAGCGGCGATAAGTGTGCGAGGCTCCATTTTATAGAAAATGTTCTGCACATCTATCATCTTGGCTTTCTTAAGGTCAATGTCAGCACCAGCACGCATAAACTCTTCTGCCAGCAAAGGAAGGTCAAACTTCAGTGAGTTATAGCCGCCCAAATCACAGCCTTTGAAAATTTCAGCAAGTTCAGCAGCCTTCTGCTTAAAGGTTGGGCAATTTGCTACATCGGCATCTGTAATGTGATGAACAGCAGTTGCCTCCTCTGGAATATGGCGTTCAGGATTCAGACGAATGCACTTTGACTCCTCTGTACCATTAGGAAACACCTTAATGTACCCTATTTCAACGATGCGGTCATTACATACATCCACGCCTGTTGTCTCCAGGTCAAAGAAGATTATTGGTTTTTTTAATACTAAGTCCATATTGTTAAAACTTATTTTAGCAGGATTAAAGATCTCTCGCTATGCTCGAGATGACGAATTTATAACGAGCTAATTTGGATTTTGGCTACGGATTAAGGAATCATCATTGGCATGGCAAGGGACAATACGCTCATTCCCTCCTTCTGTTGTATCGGCACAAAGACAGCCGGACGAGCCTGGTCAACCATCTTCATTTCAACATCATCGCTGTCCAAACTTGCCAACAAATCAATAAGAATTGATGCCTTAAATCCTATCTCAATATCTGAGCCCTCAAATGAGCATTTGAAATTTTCTGTTCCAGCCACTGCAAAATCAATATCCTGACCCGATACGCACACATTGCCTGACGTGAATTTCAATTTAATAAGATTTGTACCCTGGTCTGAGCAAACCCCCACTCTACGGGCAATTGACAGTATTGACTCTCTGTTTACAATAGCTGAATTATTGAAATTTTGAGGAATAACGGCATTATAATTAGGATAATTGCCCTCAATCTGACGACAAATCATCTTATATGCGGCAGTTGTAACTACAATAGATTTTTCATCATACATAATTTCAGCGGCACCAACCTCTTTTGCCAAAATGCCTCTTAAAAGGTTTGCAGGTTTTTGTGGGAATATGAAGCCACCATGAATGCCTGGTTTCTCATTAGGGAGCGTAACCTTTGCAAGACGATGTCCGTCTGTTGCAACAACATTAAGACCTTCATCATCAAACTTAAAGCAAAGTCCGTTCATAATAGGACGGATTTCATCAAAGGCAACTGCATACGATGTCTTTGCAATGGCATCATTAAGTAAAGAGACACTTAACGTAAACGCCTTTACATTATCACCGCCAATTTGGCTTGGCTCCATAAAATCTGCTGCATTCTGACCCATAAAGTTATACTTTGATGACTCCGTTGTCATTATAACATTATAGGTGTTGTCATCAATGTTAAACTCAACCTGTTGTTCAGAGAACTCCTTAAGAACCTCTGTCAGAACCTTTGACTGCATTGCAACCCTACCGTCAGAACCACTATTCTCTATATCAAGAACCGTTATAAGAGTGGTGTCAGCATCGGAGGCTGTAATTGTAAGTTGATTACCTGAAATTGAAAACAGATAGTAGCCGTAAATGGAAAGAGACGGCTTTGCCGGAATGAATTTAGCGGCTGCCTGCAGACGCTCACACAGCAATGTTGAAGAAACTTTGAATTGCATAATTTTATTGTTAATTTATCACACAAAAATAGCAAGAATTTATGAGATTCAAAGCCTCAGCACCAACGCTTTTTTCTAACTATCTGATAAACAAAGATAAAAATTATTAACAATAAAAGAGGAAGTATTAAATTTATAATTTGTGCCATTACACGATACTCTGAGAGCATTTTCTTGTCCAAAAGCCTTATTTTCCACTCTCTTCCACGCAGTGAGAGCCACCCTTCATCATCGGCAAGATAGTTTACAGAATTCAGTATAAACTGCTCATTGCCAAATGTTTGCCCTGTATATTCATCTGTTCCCAACGGCACAATGGAATAACCATCAGAAACAGCGTGGACATCATTGCGAATAATGTCTCCGTCTGATATTACAATCATCTTCGTACTTTCACTCTCTTTTAACCTCTCCTCTCCGCCTGATGAAATTTCAGGAGGCGTCATTCTGTTGGCAAAAACAGAAGTGAATTTTCCTTCAAGCAACACTGCCACAGGCAAATATGAGAATGAGAAGAATTCAGACTCAGGAGAGAGTCTTATAATTGCAGGATTAATTTGCATAGGAGCCTTGTCAAGTCCCGCCTTTGCTGATGAAAACAGCAGAGCCGATGCCGTCAGACCCGTTCCATTATCCCCAACCAACTCCACAACTGACGGAAATTCAGCCTTTACCGGAGCAATGTTCCTTGTTATTACATTTGAAGGATTAGGAATAAGTATTGGTGCATAATACCATGGCATTGGCTCAAATTTTGGCTGTTCACCTTCTAACGCAACATTAATAGGCACCGTAGCGCACTGAGTATCAAGCAGTAGCAACGGGCTTACACGCACCCCGTATGTAAACAGCATATCGTCAAGTGAAAGTTCATTTGCAATGCCAATATTCTCCTTATCAGTTCTTACCCCGTCAATCAGCCACAGCACCTTGCCACCGTGCATTATGTAGTTGTCTATTATGAACTTATCAGCCACACTAAACTTTTCAAGCGGACCTGCAACAATAACCACCTTATACTTGTCAAGAGCGGTGGCATCAGTACCCAACACACCTCTGTCAACATTATAATACGCTGACAGACTTTCAGTTATTGACATAACGTATGGTTCTGACCACTCATCGTGACCCTCAAGAAACGCAATACTTTCAGGATTTGCATTTGTCAATCTTCTTAAAGCGTCAGTAACCTCATACTCAAGGGCTTCAACAGATGAATTCAGGTTCTCATCACCTGACATGCCCTGAATATTCTTCAAAAGATTTACATTTATTGTATCGCCCGATGCAGAAATGACAGCCCAAGGGAACACCGTTTTTTCCACAACCCCACCATCAGAATTACGGTCATAGACCATTGTAGGCTTAAGTCCTTTTGAAACAAGCATGGCATACTCTGCATTGCGGACTTTAGCATCGGCGGACTCAGAAGGATTAATTACATTCCACTTGAATTTTCCACCGCTATAAGCGTTCAACTCCTTTACAAGATTAACAGTAGCGTCCTTCAAACGCAGGAAACCTCTATTTACATTACCTCCAAGATATATGTCAACCGATACGTCCTTATCCATATCCCTAACCAAATTCTTAGTGTTATCAGACAGCGTGTACCGTTTTTCTGAAGTAAGGTCAAGCCTCAGCACAAAATAACCCGATGCAATGTATAGGGCTATGATGGTAATTAAGATGGTGAATCGATGATGCGGTGGCTCAACAATAATTATAGTGGCATATATGAACAAATATACTGCAAGTATGAAGTACATGACATCTTTAAGGTCCAAGACCCCTCTACTCATTGAATCGTAATGACTTGCAATGCCAAACGCCGCTATGGTTTGCGATACGGAGGCATTTTGAAATAACTCTGACAGGAACTGAAACCCGTAGTAAATAATGAAGCACATCAATGCCGACAGCACAAACGCCACCATAGAGTTTCTTGTAACCGATGAGCAGAACACTCCCACCGCTGTATACAAGGCAGAGAGAAACAGCAGTCCAATGAAAGAACCCCAAAAACCGCCCATATCAAGGTTGAACGGAGTTACTCCCATTACTCCAACGCTCACCATATATAATAAGGTGGGAACAAGTGACAAAATTGACAAAATCCAACCTGCAAAATATTTTGACAGTACAATTGATGTCTTTGTCAACGGTTTTGTATAAAGAAGCTCCACAGACCCCGATGCCCACTCGTCAGCAAAAAGTTTCATTGTAAGGGCAGGTATCAAGAACAGGAACAGCCACGGAGAGAGCATAAACAGTCCGTCAACATTTGCGTAGCCACCGTCTAAAATATTGTATTCAGAAGGTATAAGCCACAAAAATGCACCTGTAAGTGTAAGAAATACAGCAATAATTATAAATCCTGCCGCCGATGAGAAGAAATTTCCTAACTCTTTTTTTAACAGTACAAACATTTTCACTAAATTTGTAGGCTGAATTTGATTTCCGTTCAACAATCTGCAAAGATATGTATTTTTAACCGCAATGACAAAAAGAGAGTGGATAAATAGAATAATTTTACTTGCAATTATTTTTATTGTAGGGGGAGAGATTTCTCCACTCCGCTCCGCCACCGATTCACTGTCCACTGACTTTGTCCCCTATTCCATTAAGGCTGAATTTGTTGGCGGCTACATCTACCCTCATGACAGGGATTTGGTTTCCCCTGCGGTAAAAGGACCTTCACTTGGCGGTCAAGTGGCTTTTGAGTGGCATACAGACGGACATAAGCAGTGGCATCGGGATTTTAACTACCCCACCGTAGGTGTTGCCTTGCAGGTTATTGACCTAAGCAATCCAAAGGTTCTTGGGCAAATGATTATTCCCTACACCTATATTAATATACCAATGGTACGCTCACGCGTGGCTGACTTTAACTTTATGTTAGGCGGCGGTTTTGGGTTCTGTACCAATCCGTGCAACGTTGAAGGAGCAATAAATGACCCACGGGGGCTAAAAGGAGATGACCCCACAAAAAACAAGGCTTTTGACTACAACTTTATTGTAGGCGGACCTCTTACATTTAACTTACAGGCAGGTGTAAATGTGGATTTTCATGTTCATAAGCAGGTAGATATAACACTTGGCGTTGATTACAACCACTGCTCCAGCGGCTCTCTTTTCCAGCCCAATGCAGGACTTAACATTTTTGACGGCAAAGTGGGGCTGAAATACCACCCTGTAATACGTAAATATAATAAACCTATTGAGGTTAAGCGAGATACAACAAAACTAAAACGCTGGTACGGAGAAATAATTGCAAGCGGAGGTGCTAAGACCCTGTATTATAAGGACACAAAATATTGGGGTTGTGCATCGCTGAACTTTGAGGCTTTCTACCGCACTTGCCGCCAACACAGAATTGGCATGGGTGTGGATATGTTCTATGACGGAGCATACGCAGTTACTGCAAAGCAAAACGCTGACGGAACATGGATAAATGACAAATCAAACACATCTTTTGGCAGAACATTTACCACAGAAGATAAGTTCCTTAATAAGTTCCGTGTAGGAATTAACATAACCAATGAACTTACCATAGGCAAATTTATGATAGGCTTTGGTTTTGGTATCTATCTGTATGACCCTGTTAAGAATATGGAGCCTTTTGCCGATGCCCAGAAGGCGGCTAATAACGGAACAAGCCTTAAAAGGGGTATGTTTTACACCTACGATATTGACAAACAGGACGGATGGAACTATTTTCGTCTGTCAACAAAATATTATATAACAAAGCACTTACTTGCTCAAATAGCGTTTAAGACGCACTTGCAAAAGGTTGAGTTTGTGGAGTTTGGCATTGGAACGTGGTTTTAACTTAGTGGACAGTGGACAATGGACAGTGGACAATGAATTATCACTGTCAACTGTCAACTATCAACTGTCAACTGATGAAGAAGAAAATAATTATATCAACAATCTGTATTCTCATAATAGGTTTGTCTGTTTGGGGATATATTGAATTGAAACACGATTCGGTTTCAGCAAAAAGAGACATCTATGAATCTGTGCCGGGCGAGCCGTGTGCCATACTGCAAATAAACAACCTACGCACTTTTCAAGAGAGTTTGCTCTACAATAACAATTATTGGCTGAATCTTACTTCAATAAAGGCACTGAACAAGACTCACATACTGCTTGCCACATTTGACTCACTAAAGGAGAGCGAGCCCGACATTGCCCAACTCATTGACCGAAGCGTTATTTTGGCGGTCTATCCTGACTATGACGGAGAATCAGATTATCTGCTTACCTCTCAAATGTCAGTATCGGAGTATGAAAAACTAAAGGAATTTACAACGGACATTGAGTATTACAATGAGTTTTTGCTATCGTCATCATCTGACTCATTGTTGTCATTGGCTAAGAGTTGCATTGACGCAGGCTCATCACCAATATTACAAGACACTGACTTTCATAAAGTTAGATTATCGTCTGGAACAAAACAGGAGGCAAATATTTTCCTTAATGCCTCCCGATGCCAAAATGTTCTGAAAAAATATGTACTTGAGCAGCGAGAACGTCTGTTTGCAGTCAGCCGTCAATATGACAGTTGGTGCGGCTATGACGTTGATTTTTCTGAAGATAAGATAGAAATTAATGGTTTTGCCTACTACAATAACACTGACGGGGTGGCATCGGCGTTTCATGGGCAAAACACAGAACGCAACACTCTATCGTCAGCAATGCCTTATAACACATTCTTTTTCAGGCACTTTTCATTGTCATCATTGGACGCCTACAGGCAATTGCTGTTTCCTCAACAGGAGTATGATGAATATGACCCATTGGAAACATCGTCAGGAGAGAGCCCTGAAACATTTTTTCAAGAGTTTTTTGGAGGAGAAATCGCTCTTGGCTACTCCCCTCTTGACGCTTTTGTCATTATAAAACTTATTAACGGACAAGATGCCATAAGTGTTCTGCGCCGTATTGCTTTGGAACTGAACCCTGAAAGCACTATTAGGTCAAACGGATTTGAAATGTTCCATATTGGGCAAAACGGATTTGCAGGCAGTGTGTTTGGCAGTTATTTCAATTTAAGTGACGAGTACATCTGCATTTCAGGCAACAATATGATTATAACTCCGTCTGAAAAGTTTACAACCTACATTGCCACCAGAAATCCAAAAACGCAAACCTTACACTGTGCACCTATATTCCGCAGTGCTGACAGAACTCTACTCTCAACATCAAACCGCTCTGTTTATATTGATGTTCCTTATGTTGTAAGAAACGCCCAATATTTCTTCACTCCTGAATTTGCTGAAAAACTGAAGAAAAACTCTGAGCTATGGTCAAAATTTGACTGCATAGGGCTTCAAAGTGAGAGTGAGACAAACCATTCTGATTATCAGCATATTTTTATTCAATATTCAGGTCAGAAAGGGGTGTTTGTGGCAGATGTTCCTAATGATGAGCCGGCTACGGCTGAGCAAGCTACTGAGGCTTCTGAGATTTCTGAGATTTCTGAAAATGCTGAAGTTACAGAGGTTGCAGAGGCTTATGAGACTTCTGAAGCTTCTGACAATAAAGATATAAATAAACTGTTCTCTGTAACCCTTGACACTCCTGCCACTATAGAGCCACAGATTTTCACAAATCACTATACTGGTGAAAATGAAATATTTATACAGGACACAAAGAACCAAATTTATCTTATCTCCGCACAAGGCAAAATTCTTTGGAAAACAAGTGTAAAAGGTCAGATTATTGGGGGTATAAAGGCGGTTGACATGCTAAAAAACAAGAAGTTACAGATTGCATTCATTACAAAGGACAAACTTTACATAATTGACCGCAACGGAAAAATGCTTGCAGGATTCCCTAAAGAGATTTCAGGAGACGTTTGCACCCCACTCTCTGTGTTTGATTATGAAAATAACAGGGATTACCGCTTTGCCTACGGAACAGCAGACAATAAGATTCACCTTATTAAAAAAGATGGCACTCCGCTTAATGAGTGGAAAAATGTTTCAACAAAGAGCAATATTAACGGAGAAATCAGGCATTTCCGCCTAAATGGTAAAGATTATATAGCCTTTGCCGATGCTGATAAGACCTATTTCCTTGACCGCAAGGCAAACCACAGACTAAAATGCGGAGCATCGTTAGTCAAATCAAACGGCAACGGAATTTTTGAAGACATTTCAGAACTTAAGTTTGTAATGTCCTTGTCTAACGGCAAAATCTGTTTTGTAAACACCACTGACAAGGCAATATCCACACAGTTAAAGAACTATGGTTCAAATCATTGCTTTATGTGTACGGGCAAGCACTACCTGTTTGGCTCCGCATTAGGGTTTGACGTTTATGACCGTGACCTCAAACTTATTTTTTCTGACTCCAATGTCAAGGTGTCAAAAATTGATGCCGTAGATAACGTTTGGGGTGCTTATAATTCAGTAGAAAAAAACATTGTAGTATATCAACTTGGGAAAGACGGCTCAGTTAGCAAATCTACAGTAGGCTCTGCCGCTTCAAACCTGTTCACCATATCTCCACTTAAACCTGTTAACGGTACTTCAGCAATAATCTGCTCTGGCTCCACCATTGAAGTCTATAGGTTGGATTAGTACCATAGTACAATTTTATTCAAAAAAAATCTTCAATTTTTTTTGGTAACTTTACTCGTGGCTATGCCACTCGTGAAGTTAACTGTCACTCAGCAAAAACCAAAAACGTTCCGTTTTTTATAAAAGTTGTACTCTGGTACTATGTAAACAAGTTTCCAAGTACCATCGTACAATTTTATTCAAAAAAAATCTGCATTTTTTTTTGGTTTTTGCTTTCGTTTGTGTAACTTTGTCGCGTAGTCCACGCTGATTTCTCCTTGTGGAGATGACGGGTGGGCTTTGAGGGAAGTAGGTCTGAGACCTACAAATGACATATTAAAGGCGTCTGAACGCGCTTTGTTCTTGTCCATTTCGAATCTGGTAAATTCAAAACTTTACGACAAGTCAATGCGGCATTAGATGTCCGATGGGTATGTAATAGTGCAACCTCTTTATTGAGTGTTTGCACAACATATTCAGCGTGGACTCGGTGTTGCTTGTTCTTCGTAAAGGGGCAATACCAGAGCCTGAAATGGTGGAACGGCAACAATGCAGTCCCGCTTTTTTTATGCCCTTTTGTAAGCAAAACAAGGACAATTGTTGCCCTATCCGCTACAAAATGTAGACTTTTAGAAACATTTTAACACTGATTAACATTATTTAACATTATAAAAGATTTAACAACTAAAAATTTTATACTTATGGAAACAAAAAATTTATTAAACAAAAAAATTACCCAATGGTTGTTGCTGGTGGCAATGCTGGTTGGGTGTAGTGCAAGTGCGTGGGCAGCAAACCAGACATTTGTTGCTAACGAGTATTTCTACTTTAAAAATGGGAAAGGTTATTATAAAAACGATGGTGGAACAATTGGTGACACATGGATATATGGCGATGGTGTAGCATGGCTATATATTTGGAATTCGAGCGGTAATAAATCATACAAATTTGAATTGTATTCTGGGTCAAAAGGAGCGGATGGTGCAATATATAGAGCTAAAATAACAGACGCAGGTACTTATACTAATTTTATCATAACAAGAAATGGTAGTAGCAGTACTGGCCCTTGGAGTGATACGTGGAATCAAAGTGGAGATCTAACATGTGATGGTAAAAATGAAGTTACCAAAATATCTAGTAAAAATGCATTTACAAGTGCTTACTATGCAGCTACTCCAGCATCTTGCTCTATAACATTAGACGAATCTTGTTATAAAAGTGGTTCAGGAACATCATCTGACCCGTATATTGTAACAGCAGGTGCTACACTTAGTTTTACAGTGTCTGCTACTAAGGATGACCCTGGTATGACCGGATTTGGATGGAATATTAATAGCAGTTCATCTCAAGCATCTTCTGGAACTAGCACATCATGGACAACTACAAAAACCGCAAGCTCTACGGCAGATAAGACTGAAACTTGGGTTGGTTATGCTTGGAATTACAAGAGTAGTACAAGTTATTATTCATCAAGTTCTGCTAAATCCAGTACAATATATACAAAAACTGTGCCCGCTTGCACCACCCCAACTGCTGACGGTTACACACTTTCATCAACCAGTTTCACATATAGTGGCAGTGGTCAAGGACCAACAGTTAGTGCAAAGAGCGGTTATGGCTCTCCAACAACTACAAAATATGGAACAAGTGCAAGT
>JAZUKL010000114.1:0-12250 GCA_045643245.1 Candidatus Enterocola sp. | reverse complement strand
GTGTAGCAATAATCATATTGCCAAATCTGATATTACACCACTTGACAAATTGTCATTCATAGGCAAACGTGGAATGGGAGCGTTGGAGTTTGTTCCTGAAATGTCAAGAGGACATCAAAAAGAGAGGATAGATGTTAAATCTCTTGCTGATTTGGCAGGTAAAATTTATTCGGACAAAGAAAATGTCAGTATCAAACCGTCTGAATCTGTAACAATGCAGTCACTGATTATGGTAGGAACATCGGCTGGAGGTCGTAAACCAAAAGCAATAGTTGCAATAAACAGAGATAATGGAGAGATACGCAGTGGTCAGGTATCGGGGTTGAAGGAATATGACTACTATCTTTTAAAATTCGGATATAAGCCATACAGTTCAGCAGAAATAGAGATGACTTATTATGAAATGGCTATTGCGGCAGGAATTAATATGATGCCATCGTCACTTTATGCAGTTGAGAATGAGAATCATTTTATAACCAAACGCTTTGACCGTGAGGACGGGAAAAAGATACATATACAGACGCTTGCCGCTATTTACCCCGATGCTGACAGTTATGAGCAACTGATAACTGTTTGCAGAAAATTACATCTTCCGGAGGCTGATATTATTGAGGTCTTTCGCAGGCTGGTTTTCAATGTGTTGTCAAATAACACAGATGACCACAATAAAAATTTCTCATTTGTTATGCACCCCGATGGCACGTGGCGTCTCTCTCCTGCGTATGATATTACCTATATATTTGATTTGGGTGGCTTCCTTCCAAATCAAAATCATTGTATGTATATTCGTGCTAAATTGAGTGATATCACACGTGATGACATTATTGGTTTTGCAAGAGACAATGGCATCCGCCGCCCCGATGCAATAATCAGGGAGGTGGTTGATTCCTTAAAAAAATTCAGGTCATTAGCACAAAAAAATGGTGTTGCGGAACAATGGATAGGTAGAATTGAAACCTCAATAAGCAACCATTTAACGGAGTGGGGTGATTTGAAAGCCAAAATCACATCTTTTGTGATTGAAGGTCATAATTATGATAATGTCAGAATAGAACAAGCGTATAAAGGTAATTTCCATTTGATTGCCGTTATAGATGGAAGGGAGCGTAAATTTGTTATTGGTAAAAATAAAGAGGAGTATCAACTAATAGCAACGGCAGGCATATCAAACATTACTGAAGAGCAACTAAAAATGTGGGTCAGGAAATACTTTATCTTATAATTGTATAATCGCAAAAACCAAATGCGAAATTTTTCACAAACCAAATGTGAAATTTTTCAACATTTTCATAAAATAAGCAAGGATTAGCACAATTGCAATCCTTGCTTATTTTGTCAGTGTTATCAAAGCCAATTTATCTTAAATTGTCACTCCTTAACAAATTGACTACAAATCTCAATTGCCGCTGTACCGGCAATAACAATTGATGCGTTGATGGCTGTTGCTCCCTCTGGGGCAAAGTATGTTACTACCGCAACCGCTATTGTCTCAACACCGCCTATACAGGCTGAGACCAGATTAAATACCTTTTTACTCATAATTATATAATGTTTAAATGTTTAACTGCTATCTTACAAGTATGGTTGCAATGCCATTACTGTTTACCTCCATAACAATATAACCTGTGTCAGACACGGTGGCCATACCCTCATCATTACATTTGCAGTGACCGCCAACAGTAAGTGTGCCGTCCTGACGGACTTTAAGCTTACCTAAGAGACCTATTGGAGACCACTCTTTACGGTACATACGTGGAATGTAATCCTCATCAGGTTTGTAGTCCGGGTTAAGCCGTGGCTTTTTAACGCCATCATCATCGGTGTCATACAATATCCGTCCCCATTCGTCTGTCATGTATTTGTTGCGCCAATCCATTGCGCCTGAATCTCCCACAATAGCGGGAGAGGCGGAAACAACCCCTATAACCTCATCCCCTGTTTTGGCGATGACAATTTTGTTGCCTCTCAGTGCCACAAACAGTCCAACCCTGTCCTGTGATTTTTGGTTACCGTCAAGCCACTCAAACATTTCAGCATAGTCACCGCTCATTACGTTATATGAACCCTTGCCAAACACATTGCCCGAGTTCTCCTGGACCATAAACATTGTCTGGCGGTTGTCCTCCCATCCGTACGCAACCTCAAAGAATGGTTTGTCTCCCCAACTTGCATAATTCTTATTATACTTGCCAAAGTAAGCACCATTGTCCTTTAAATCTTCCAACCCTTCTCCATGAATAAATGTATTTGCATGTGTGGAATGATTACCCACACCACCAACGTGAGAGTTTGATCCGTCGGCAATATTCCCGTAGCCCTCCGCCACGGCAAAATTGCCACCTATATGGTTGTTACCACCCTTCAGTTTAGCACTGTTTGCTCCTGTGCCTCTCTCCCAGACCAAGTCAGATTCGCGTGGTATAGGGTAGTCGTAGTGGGCGGATAAAGTCCAAGCATCGTCGCCCTCACGCAGTTCATATTCGCAGATTCTGATGCCGTTTCCGTCTGTCATAGGTTCAACGCAGATAAATCCGAAGAAAGACACTCCTTCTCTTGCATAGAGATCCGCATGCCAAGGCATTGATCCGTATAAAATCGCTGATGTGTCGTCCCATCTCTTGGTTATAATCAATTTATGCCCTTTGCGGTGTTCAGCCATCAGTGAAGCATAATCAGGACTGTTATAAGGTTGATAATATATGTCCTTGTGGTCTGCAAACATTACCCATTGCCCGTTACGGTAGGTTATGATGTCATCAAGCTCAACATTAAGAGAGCCCACAGTACCACCGTTGTGGCCTATGCGGTAAGTGTCACCCTCGCTCACACCTAATAGAGGTACCTGAGATGCGTCTTTTACACCAAGATACTTGACTGCGCCTGAATTTCCATCCAAGGAGGCGGCAAGGCTGTTTATCTGCTCTTGCAGTGACTTGCCCATATTTGCTGACAGTGCGTCGTCGGTGCTGTCAGATGCGGTGTTGTCAATTACGCCTGGTATGTCAATTGAGCTGACCACACTTGTCTGGAACGTGTGGCTCTGCTGGCTTATGTAGTGCTTGACATACTGCACCTTTTTGCCGGCAATATCCATAGTGTAATATCCGTACTGCAATGGTTCGCTCAGCAGACTGTTCTGAACCTCTGTCAGCAGATGATATTGCTTGTCATTGCTGTAACTTGTGCGAATATAGTTAATACTATGTGATGACATCAGTCCTTCAAAATAACTGAATACCGCATCGGCTGGAACCTCTGTGAAGGCAACGTCATTACCCTTTGCTAATATGACCCATGCATCATTTTTATATGTAACCACATCGTTTTCCATAACATTGAGGGTGCCTATTGTGCCGGCACCTGACATTCTGTATGTGTCGCCCTCGCTTATATCCAACAAGGGCATATCATACGGAGATCTAACGCCAAGATACCTGACTGTGCCTGCCTTTTCTCTGATTATGGCTTCCACATCCTCTACGGTAGTCTTTTCTGCAAGAGCCTCATCAAGATGGTTAACATCACCTGTTTGTAGCAGTTCGCTTTTGTGCCTGTAACTGTCAAACACTGCGGCAAATTGAGCGGCTGTAGGTTTCATTCCACGCTGAAACCATGATTTTATTGTCTGAATGTCTATCATAATTTAAATGGTGTTTAAATGACTTTTATAAGTTTATATAATGCGTAATAAGGTGGCCTGTTCTCATGGGCTTGCGAAGCATTTTGAGATGCATTATTGTTTATGGATAATGTAATCTCTTGTAGGCATGTGCTCGCATTCCCAGTGCCATGGTCATGATGGCTGTCATTAACCTGAAGCACTCTACCAACTTGGGTACCAGAATTAATATTATGACTGTGTGTTGGCAATCCAGATTGAGATGCTGTTAATTTTACGCTATCAGCACCTCCTGTTTCGTTAGGTGAATATGCCGCTGTATGATTTTGCTCTTTATTATATCCAGCCCCCACAATAAATCTGCCAGCCAAATTCGGAATTTCAATATTACCAACATTGTATATTCGGACATAATATATAGGACCCAAATTTTCACAGTGCACTTCGATGTTAACATTGTATCTTTCCTTCCATTTGTTTACTTCCAGGTTACAATATTTGGGGTGGTCTTTCGGGTAGAATCCTCCGCAAGGAATCCAACCGTATGGAATACTCTCGCAGCTTGCTTCCCCGTACCAGTCTATGACTGTGCCTTTGGGTGTATGGTGGCGTTTTGCGTCTGCAAGTTCGTCTTCAAGATCCTTCAGACTCTTTACAGTTGAAAAATCACTTGCAGGCGTTCCTGCTGTTGATGAGTATATTGCGTAACGCTCGGTTCTTGCATCTTTTATAGTCTCCCCTTTGAAAGTTATGTCTGATTTGTTGTCAATAACATTGATATAGGTGTTTTTCGAACCTTTCAGCGGCATCAACTCACCATCAACTATAACAAGTCCGTCATCATTGATGCTGCTTTCCCTTACAATCATATTTACACCAGCCAGCCCGGCAAGTCCGTAAACAAGCTTTATCTGCTCCTGCATAAAGTCAAGCGTACCAGTTGAAACGGGAAACTTGCTATGCCCGTTGTCTTTAAATTTCTGTGTGTTCATATCAGTATCTTATATTGAATGTTCTTGAAGCCAATCTGTATTTATTAACTATTGCCGTTATTCTTGCCCTATTATAGGCATCATATTGTACAGATGCCGGCATTATCACCGTAAATGAAACAGTTGGTGTTACAATAATCTCCTCATCCCATATAATCAAGTAAGTTTCATCCTCTGCAACGGTGTGCATATTCTCAAACTCCGTAACCTCATCGTATGCAATCAGCCAATCGCCCATAGCGTCCATATCCACTATCTCAAACCCTGTACCGTAATCGGTGATTTGGAATTCATCATTCAAAGCATCCTTTATATAGCATATCTGGCTTGTATGCGCCAAATCATACAACCTTTTATCTCTTGCAGTCTGATGACTGTCGTGCATCTCTTGCAGCGGATGCATGAAAGTGCGCAGCAGGGCTATCATCAACGGCTGCCTTAAAAATGTAGGCAGCAACAGCACGGCAAGTTTTGTGTAATCAATTCTCATACGCTTTATACGTTATATTGAGTTTTGCTCTATCTCCCTTGAAATACCCCGATACAGGTAGGCAGAAAGCCACCACCTCCTCCATCTGGTCTGAAACCTCTCCATGAAATACGGCTCCAAGTTCAACCATCTCAATCCCATCTACACGCTGCAGGGCATCAACCATCTCATTCTTCCTGAACTCACCGTTGAAAGGTAGATTCTCTATATAGTTCTTAATGGCGGCTTCCGCCACTTTTGCGCCGTCAGCCTTGCTTTGTCCGTCTTCGTCCATCAGAAGCGGATTATAGTAAATGACGGCGTTCACCTCCAAATAATCTCCCTCTTGAGACATCACGTCTATACGTACTCCTGCATCCTTAATCTCATGCATATAAGCCTTAAACGCCTCTTTCTCCGCATCAGACAATGGCACCGGGCCTTTTTTGGCGACTTTCAGATAAAGAGTGGCATTGTCCTCAGTGCAGGCGGCAAAAGCCACCGGCATCACCACGCCCTCGTCATCGTCAGCCTTTTCATACTTGTCTGTACCGGCTATAAGCGGCTCCCCGTAGTGGAACGCCTTTGCCTTTTCCACATACCATCGTAAGGAATGCGGTTTCATGGCGGCTATAATCTCATCCACTTCAGCCTTATGCGTGTCAAACAGTTTTTCAAGCGTCCAAATGGCGGATGCAATAATATACAGCAGAATGTTCTCAATGCTTGCCTTGCTGAACCTGTCCGCAAACTTGTCCCCTTGCTCAAAACCGTACTTGGACTGAAGCGCGCCGTCTGACATAAATGCTTCAGCCATCTCATTCTTTATTTCATCTATTGTCCGTGCCATATCTATTGTACTTCAAAATTGTATTCAATACTCCAGAACTCTATACCTTCACCTTCGCCTAATATCTCATAAATCTCCGCTGTTGTTATTGCCGTCGCCGGCTTGATGCCGCCAGCCTCATAGTATTCCCTGACGCCCTTGTCCACCGATGCCGGTATGTCAAGCGGTTGTCCGTTAGTCAGGTCATCTGTCAGGCTTACACCATTGAGCATGGCAATGTCGTATGCCGCTTCCATGACGCCGCAATGTTGAAGCGCCACATCAAACAATCCCTGTTTAGATGTTACCGTTATCATCTTGTGTAACGCTTTATTATCAATGCCACGGCGACTCCCACTATGGCAACTATTCCAACAATCAGTGCAACAACCCAAGCGGGTGTACCGGTCTTCTCTTCCGTGTCAACCACTTCACTGCTCTTATCACTAACGCTCTCTTTGCTTTTGCTGCCGTCTTTCTCAACGCTTGAGGCACTCTGCTTAGTTTTCTCATTTGTTGTTATATCTTTTCCTGTCCTGCTCTTCTTCTCTGTCTTACGATTTTCAACAGACTTCACATACTGTTTCCCTGCGCTGTCGGGCTCACTATAGGTTGTCACTGTTGAAGTAACAGTGATTTCCTCATCTTCAACACTGTGGTCAACGGTCCTGGTGTCAGACGCCGCGGACGCCTCACATTCCTTGACAGATGACAACTCAATCTCTTCTACAGAGTGGATGTCATTATTTGTCGTCCTCTCTGTCTTGACTGTTTTGCAACTCACTGCGAACAGGACAGTTAGCAGCATGAGGGCAATCCTGAATCCTGTCAATGGCGCGGTTAAGCATTTTGATGTCACGGCGTAATCCATTTACTTCTCTTTTTAACGGTTCTACTATGTATTCGTTGAAACTGTCAAGCAGTTTCTTGTTGTTGTCAAGTTCAAGGCTTTTTACAGCCTCTTCAGCCTTCTTTTTAGTTGATTTGAGGGTGAACAGCGTCACAATGAGCGTTCCACCCAGTAAAGCCTCAATTATTGATCTGATTATAGTCTCCGTCATAAGCCAACATCCTCCTTCCATTGTTTAACATTAAAAGACGGACAATCTTTGACGGCATATTCATTATGTCCGTGTATTGAAACACCAGGATAGCGTGTCATCAGTTCTTTGATCAACTTAACCAGCGAGGTTTTCTGTGCGGCTGTCCTGGTGTCTTTTGCCTCCGTCATACTCTTGTTCATACCTCCAACGTAGCATATCCCTATGCTGTTTTGGTTGTGTCCTGTGCAGTGGGCTCCCGCCACATCTTCTTTCCTGCCCTTATGAATATTGCCGGCAATATCTATTACATAGTGGTACCCGATGTCATTAAAACCACGCTCCTTGTGCCATGTGCGTATCATATCCACACTTACGTCACGCCCTTCAGGTGTGGCGCTGCAATGAATTATTATCTCATTAATCTTTCTCATATTATCTGTATTTTGCATCTACCTCTATACCATTTTCACTTACATCAACACTGTTCACCCATTGGCCATCCTCAACAAGTGCACTTATTATGGCTCTTCTCCATGCTTCAAAATTGTGATCTGAAGCTATATCCTCTATTCCAACACCAAGCATCGGATTCTCCTTGAAGTCACCCTTATGTGCAATCAGAATGAAAGCCTGGTTCTGTGGTGTTGTCTCGCCAAGACAAATGCCTTGTGTTATCTTTCCGCCCTCAGTCTTGATGTCAAGAAGAAAATCATAGCCTGTGCCGTCATCGTTCCGTGTAAACTGCAACCCTGTCATATATTAGTGCTTTACTTTTGTGTCCTCGTAATCGTTTTTATTAAACACGCTTGCTTTCGATTCCACGATGAATGCTGTTCCCGTAACAGGCATTTCACCGGCAGTGCCACTGACAATATGCGTGTGGGTGTTGAATGCATTGACAAGAGCATTCAATTTATTTGTCAGTTCCTCAATCTTCACCAGTCCACCCAGATTTCCTCCGTTAATCATCACACCGTTTTTGTCTATATTAACAGTGGTGTTCTCAGTCTTTATCTCAATTTTCTCAATCTCAGAGCAGGACATTACAACCAAATCTCTCATCTTGCCACCGCTCATATCATATACAAGCACGTAACTGCCTGTCTTTGGTGTCAGAAGCACCTTATCCTCGTTATTGTTGATAACGGCACGCAACCTTACATCCTTCAGTTGCAGAGAATCTATCTGTACTGTGCAGGTATATCCGCTGCAACTGACAACCTTTGCTATTTTGAGACCAGGAAGAATAGTTCCCCCCATCTCCTTTATGGATTCCTTTATTTTTGAGTATATGTCCATTCCTAAACTTTTTCCTATATTTGTGGTCTAACCTGTAACCAAACGGATTAAACCTATGAAACGCCTTTTACTCTCAATCTTATTTCTTTGCTTTTGCTCTCTAACATATTCTCAGTATAATGACAATCCAGTATGCGGATGTAAGCTAACCAAGAACTATGGAACTGTTTCTGAGACATTCTACTTAACTTGTACAGTACATATTGCCAAACCAGGAGAATTCGTTGATTTCAGAGTTTACGAAGTCAAGGATGGCGGATATGCCAATATGACAATTAAATTTGTCGATTTCAAACCTCGCTTTTGTGGCGAATGGCGTCTTACTGATAAAGACGGCTATGCCATTAAATTTGTTGACTCACCAGAGGAAGCAACTTTCACTGTCAAGTTTGGTGAACCTGCTGAAGTTTATGGATTCTTTGATGAACCTCGTTAAACTCTTCGTCCAAGTGTAATCTTCCTAACTCCTCCGCTTGAAGAGAAACTAACCTCTGTTGCTATAACATAATATGTTCCTGTTTTTTGAGGATACTCACCGTCTCTAACAGTTACCTTATAAGCAGGTTCAACAAACGGAACCAGCCAACCTGTAAGACTCCCCTCATAGCCGTCATAGCACCATAGACTATATTCACTCTCCGCAGCCTTTTTTGCACTTGCCTCATCATTTACAGACAGTGTTCTCTGTATCTTTGTGCCTTTAGGACTACCCACATTCACGGTTTTTTTATCACCATTGCTATTATAATAAACAACCTCAACGCAAGTGTTTTTGTCCGCTGCCTTTATATACTTCAACTCACTCTTCTCCACATTTACCGCAAAATCATATATAACAGGAACAGCGTTGGCAATTTGGCTGTATGGTGCGTGAATGTGCAAAACATTGCCGTCAAAGTAAATGTTCGCCCTTGTCTCTTCCTGGACCTGTTTCAGAACATCTATTGCATTTGCCTTGTAGAATGTGAATTTCTCATAATTGAACTCATAGTCACACATCACCGTATATGTATTGCCTGTTGCCGCATTTACTGCCGTGCATACTTTTTGCAACACGGTCTTGAGGCTGACATTTGCAAGTTGTATGTCATCAAGAGGCTGACGCCACATATACAGAGCGTCCTCACACTCAAGCGTTATGCTGCCGTCATCAGTTTGAATGCTCTTTAAATACCCTTTGAACTCTGTTTTAAGGTCTCCGTCATAACCCAACTTAATCTCAACCTCATCACCTACAAAAATCTTGTCTTCAACATTTATCCCGGCGTTTATGTATGTACCTGGCAGAACAATAACGGCAGTGTCTGAGAGAGTCTCAACACTCTTGTTAATCTTGACGCTGTCAATCATTGTCAGCCGCCACGCACCAACCGTTATGTTATGTTCCATTGCAAGCATATTATTTTGCTATCAATAGTTTGTTTTTGTCAAAATCATCACTTACTGCCTTTATTGTGAACATCTGATTTTGCAAACCGGCAGTATGCGGAAAATCGTATGATTCTATGCAAATTCTCTGGATGTCGTACGCTGTGAATATGTCAGACTGCACAATTATAGACTTACGTCCTTCACAATATGCCCTAAGCTCACGTACTCGTTTGTCTAAGAAACGGTATCCGCTACCATATATAAGAACACCTGAAATTGTTATTTCATAATCGTCCTGATTCCACAATTCCTTGACACTTCCACGACGTTTTATGTCTGCCGCCGCTACCTTGAGTACATTCCTTTTTGCAATGTTGTTCTTTCCACTGATGGCTATGACTGTGTCAATGGGAAACTGCCATGGTTGAGCCTCATCATCAAATTTGAACGACAAAGAACATTGTGATTGCACAGGATAGTATTCCACAACAGGACGTTCGTTCTTACTTGGGTCTATGATGGGTACCGGATGATTGAGAAAATATGGAGGTATCCTTAATGGGGTTGCTATATGTATGTTCACTCCTTGCATATCAAATACTGTTTTGAGCCATACCAAGCGCCCTGTACAGGCACTCGGCAAAGTTTTTTTCCATTGATGCCTTATTATCTTCTGTTGAGCCGTTGAATATGACCTGCTTTATCATATCCTCAATCTTAATGGTTATGCTTGTGTTACGTGTTCCGCCTGTAGCCACCGCACTTGTGCTTTGTGACGCACTTGGCATAGCACTCTGTGATGCATCAGATGCCATACCTCCGTTTGCGGCTGCTACAAGTTGGTCTTGCACCCCTGCCTTGGCAACGTTACCGGCACCTATTTTGTCCTTTGCAGATGAGGACTGCCAACTCATACCACTGAATCCTTTAGCAAGTGATTCCTTAGCCTTGACGGCATTGTCCATCACAGCCTTGGCTCCGTCTGTTATTGCTTTCTGTCTTGCCTCAACGTCAGCGTTAATTGACGCTATCGCCTTTTGGTTCTCCGCACTGTCTCCAATGCCGCAAGCCTCTTTGAACTTGTACCAGCCAAGTTTGATTTTATCAAGACCTATGAGGAATCCGTTAATGTATGTGTTGAAATATAGTTTGACAGCATCAACAAACGCGTAGAAACTGTATTTCATAAAGCCCATAACACCTTCCCACAAATTACTCCATCCTGTAAGATGTTTACATACATATACAATGGCTCCAACAAGAAGTGCTATGCCTGCTATTATTAGTCCTATTGGATTTGCGTGCATAACTGCGTTGAGTACTGATTGAGCACCAGCCCATAATGTTGTGGCGGTCTTGCAGATACTCTCCCACACTATAAGGGCTTGCAAGGCTATATTCTGAGCCTGAACAGCAACTGTAACGGCAGCGATAGCACCTGTGACCCCAATGAATATAGGAGCTACATCAGCAATTGAGTCTGCTATTGATGACCAATTGTTTGTTATTTCGCCAGCCTTGCCTATTAAAGCGGAGGCTATTTCCAAGCAAGTGTCAATGATTGGCTTGCTTTTGTTGAAGATGTTTATCAGTAACTCGTCAAACGAATCCTGCAACTGTCCAATCATTCCGGCTGTTGTTGTACCAGCTTTCATTGCACCCTCATAGAAGAGTCCGTTCTCATCTGTAGCCCACCTGAATGCTTGAGCGAGCATTTCAGCGGAGATTTGACCCTTGCTCATCTTGTCTTTCAGAGAAACAAGGCTTTCTCCTGTACGCTCGCTGATAGTCTGAAGCGGATTGAATCCTGCGTTAATGAGTTGCATCAAGTCCTGGCCTTGAAGTTTACCGGCACTTGTTGCCTGTGCGAACGCCAACGATAGTGACTGCATCTTCTGCTTGTCACCCATAGCTATGTCTCCAATCCGCTTTAGTGTCTCAAAAGACTTCTCTCCACTTAGTCCGAATGACATCATTGTTTTCTGTGCGTCAATCAGACCAGCCTTGTCATATACAGTCTGCTTTCCGTATTCGGATATTTTTGAAAACATCTCCTCTGCCGCCTCGGCATTGCCTTTGAACAGAGTTGTCATATTCATCTTCTGCAACTCGTTGGTGCTACCAACTTCAATTACTTTCTCAATTGCACCAGAAACTTTGCCTATTGTATTTTGAACAGCACCAAAGATGTTGTTTATCTTAAAGGCGGCAGTGTTAATACGCTCCATCAGAGACTCCGTCTTTGTGGCGTTCACATTGACTTTGTTAAGAGCCTTGTCTATCTGGGCAATCCCTGTGTAGGCGTTGCCGTTAAGATTGATGGTAAATTGTAACGTATTGCTTGCCATTGTGCTGTTCTTATCAAAGATATTTCTTAACTTTGTGGTATGAAGTTCTTTCTAATTATAGTGCTCGTTTTAATTTTGCTACCTGTAGCATTCTTTGTTTTCGCACTTATTGCCAATATCTTTCTATTGGCAACTGGTCGCATGACCAAAGAAGAGCTAAACAAAAATGTAATGGATTACAAAAGGACTCATCCTAAAAAAGAGAAAAATCACTCTTCTATATGGGGCAGTCCTTCATATCCTGAACCTATCAGGAAAGCCCTTGGTAGTTGGTTCTAGC
>JAZUKL010000113.1:0-3318 GCA_045643245.1 Candidatus Enterocola sp. | reverse complement strand
CCTACCCTGTCAATAAGTTCATCGGCAAGTTCATATACCTGCTGGTGATTTGCGTTCTGGGTTATCTGTATCCATGCAAGTTGCACCACTTTCAGAGCGGCAAACAGATTCTGCTCCCCCACTATAAACACACCCTGATTTATGGCTTCACGCCAAAGTGAAGGTTCGTTGTCAAGTGCAAGTTGGAGAGCGCCATTAGCAGGCATAAACATCATAACATAGTTCAAACTCTGTTTAGGAGGCTTTATATATGATGAATAATCCTTCTTTGCAAGTTCCTTTACATGTTCCTTTACGCTGCGGATATGCTGTGCAAGGTATAGTTGCTTATCCTCTTCAGAAGCGGCGTTGCAATACTCAACGTATGCTGCAAGTGAAACCTTGGCATCAATAATAAGTTCACGCGTTTCATCAAGATGCAGTATGACATCAGGTTGCATTCTGCTGCCCGATTCAGGTGTAACCACATTACCTTTGGCATCTCTGATAACCTCCTGCTTATCATAATGCAGCCCCTCCTCCATTCCTTGAGCCTTCAACAGCATTTCAAGTTGTGTCTCACCCCAATTACCTTGTGTCTTATTTTCAGTGGTAAGGGCTTTTGAAAGACGGTCAGCACTCTGACTTACCATCAAAACCTTCTCAACCAATGTGTCAATATTTGACTTAATGCTTGTTCTTGTACCCTCCTGCTCCTTGGTGTTGTCAGCCATTGAGCGTTTGCTCTCCTCCACAACCTTACGCATCTCCTCAAGTTTCTCTTTAAGAGGATTGACTATTGATGATATGCTTACATCATTGTTTTTAGAGAGTTCCTCCTCACGTTTTTTCAACAACTCTTCAGTAACCTTAGAGAACTTTGCCTCCAAAGCCTCAAGTTGTTGAGCCCTTGACTCCTTTGCCTGAGCCTCCATTTGTGAGCGGATTACATCAATGCTCTGCTGAGCCGTTTTCAGTGCCTCCAACTCCTTTTCAGCCTTAATTTTGGCTTCAACATTCATAGCCAAAGCCGATTCAGTCTTACGCAACTTCAGCAGCAACAGTACCGCTACTGCCACAAATACCGCCAACAGACAAATTAATGCAATCTCCATACTCTTAGATTCTTACACGCAATGCACCTTTCAGTATCTCAATGTCATACGGAGCGGAGCCTATCACCTCTCCGTCAATTTCACAAATTGTTTCAACAGGTGCCTCCATACGTAATTTAGACGTACGGAAATATATCATGTGTGGGTTTTTATACTCTTTAATTGTACCAGCATAAAGACGCTTGACGTTCTCAATTACAGCAAATTTACTTACATCTCCAAACACCGATACGTCAAACAGTCCGTCATCAATCACAGCATCGGGGGTTTGAAGCATTGCACCTCCCGTATATCTGCCGTTACCCACACTTACTGACAGGGTATGTTCAGTAAACTCTCCGTTATCATGCTTAAAAGTGTAGTCTATCTTTTTAGTTTTGAAGAGGCACTTAAGCAAACTGCCAAGATATGCGGTTTTGCTTCCACGCTGCTTTGATGTCATGTTTTTAGTGGCTTGTATAATTTGGGCATCGTAGCCAAAACCAGCCGCATTCATAAAGTACTTACGCCTATGTTCTCCATTCTGATAGTAGTGAATCAGACCAACATCCTGAGTTCTTATTCTGCCAAAAAGCACACCTCTCAACGCCTCATTCAAATCCTTGCTTTGACCATAACTGCGAACCCAATCATTCCCTGTTCCAAACGATATGGCACTAAGCAGCAGTTCATCATAATCCACAAAATTCTGCATCATCATACCGTTAACTATCTCACTTATAGTGCCGTCACCGCCTATTGCCACAAAATGCCGATACCCCTCCTTTATCAAATCCTGAACCTTGCGGGTTGCATCACCCTCAGATTTTGTCTTATAGTAATCAAAATCGCAACTGTTTTTATCAAGCGTAACAACCACATTCTCCCAAACAGACTCTTTGTAGCCACCTGCCTTTGGGTTTATTATGAACATTAAAGTGTCTTTTTTCATAGTTCCATATACTTTGAAACTACAAATTTAATAAATTAGAATCAAATAACTCTAATTATTATGATTTTTTAACTGTTATTAAAAGGTTGCCCCTAAAATTATGCGGAAGTTTGTACCCGGCATAGGGTAGCCACGCACAACCTCATACTGCTGATTACAGATATTATTCACCTGCACAGATGTATGCAGTTTCCAAGTTTTGAAAGGGTGAGTGTATGACACAGCCACATCGTGCGTTTGCCAAGGCTCCACGTAATTTACAGGAATGTTTGCAGATGATGTGTATCTTTCTCCTGTATATATAAAACTGTAGTTCAGCGACAAAGTCTTGTATGCTATGTTAAGAATGGCAGAACCGCTGTGCCAAGGTGTATAAGGCAACTGACCGCCGTAATAAGGGCTTGATTTGTCAAAACTTTGGTCTGCCGCCACCTGATATGAATAGGCAAGCCTGACTCCAAGATTCCAATATTTACGCCACTGCAATCCCATATCAACCGATACGTCAACTCCTGTAATGCTCACCTTTCCATAATTCTTCATTTGCCAGCGGAACGGATTTGCGGCAGGAATAGCCACTATCTTGTCTTTTACACTATTATGATAACCGTCAATCTGCACCGCAAAATTACTGAATATGTCCGCTGGTTTTGAGTATTGGTATGAAAGTCCTACGTCATATTGGTCAACATATTCAGGTTTCAGGGCGGTGCTTCCTACTGTGGCATAGTACAAATCATTGAATGTAGGCATACGGAACGCCCTTTTATAAAACGCCCTAATGTCAAACGCCACTTTTGCCACAGGCCTTACAGTTAGCATTGCTGTTGGGGTAAACACATTGTATGGGGTTGTTGACGCTCCCCTCTTAACTTTATCCTGCACAAAATTTCCAAGTACGCTTGCCTGAAACTTTACATTAGGGTGTTTGAATGAGGTTGCTATAGCCACCAATTCTGTATATCGGGAGGGATATGCAAAGTTATTTATGTCAGAGTCAAGATAGTTGTATTGAAAATCAGCGGCAAGCGATACGTTCCACCACCAAAATATCCTATAATTCAATGCCCCCGATACGTATGCCTCCTGCTGACGGTACTTGTTATCCACCTGAAAGTGAGTGGAGTCAGGGTCAAGGTATCGGGTATAGTCGTAGGCATATTTTGCCTTTGCCTGAAAGCCTAATTTGCCGTCAATGTATGTTTGCTTGTATGAAGCCTGAGCAAAAAAATTGTCATCCCATTGGCGTTGGGAGTGGGAGAAGACATTACGGGCTATGTAGCCTGGCAATCC
>JAZUKL010000112.1:0-7431 GCA_045643245.1 Candidatus Enterocola sp. | reverse complement strand
AACTATGCCATTGAGGAGATTAGTTCATACCTGAGAAGCAGGTTTGACACGGTCAAGGCTTTTGACAAGACAGGGGCGCAGCGCAACAGCCAATTGGTTATGATAACGTGTGATGTGGCTCTCTATCATCTGATAGCGTGGTTGCCTAAACGCATTGGATTTGAGATAAGAGAAACAAGATATAACCATGCCATTGATTGGCTTAAAGATGTGCAGTCTGGCAAATCAACTCCTGACCTGCCTCTTCCTGTTGACCAGGAAGGACATCAGGTGACAACGCCTATAAGGTACGGCGGTATGGCTAAAAGCAAGTATGATTATTAAAAATACAGAGATTATGAGGAATGACAGGACAGCGGAATTCAAGAGGGCGATGGTGAACCTGAAAAAGGAATCGCTCCAGAAGCTTGCCATAGACCTGAAGGCACAGACCGAACTGCTGAGCAAAAAGGATATTGGAGCCTGGAGGCTCGCATGGCAGAGGGCTATAGACATTAACAACCCTAACAGAACACTTCTGTATAACATATACACCGATGTGGAGGTGGATATGCATGTGACAGGCTGCATAGGTCAGCGCAAGGGCTTCGCCTCCAAGAGGGGATTCAAGATAGTAGATAAGGACGGCAGAAGGAATGACGGACTGACGGCTCTCTTTGAGGCGGAATGGTTTGACAAGTTTGTGGGTCTCGCACTTGACAGCCGCTACTACGGACACTCCCTCATTGAGTTTGGCGGTGTCATGGACTGCCTCGGCAGAAAACAGTTTGAGTATGTGAGGCTGGTGCCTCGCCGCCACGTCATTCCGGAATACGGAGTGGTGGTAAAGGAGCAGAACGATGTCCACCAGAACGGCATACCATACCGCAGCGGGGTTTTTGCGGACTGGTGCATAGAGGTTGGAGACACTCATGACCTGGGACTGTTCCTCAAATGCGCACCGTCGGCGTTGAGCAAGAAGAACATGCTCGCCTTCTGGGACGGCTTTGGTGAAATCTTTGGCATGCCAATAAGGGTGGCACACACATCCTCATACGATGAAAAAGACCTTGACAAGATAGAGAATATGCTTTCAAGTATGGGTGCGGCGTTCTACGGACTGTTTCCTGAAGGAACCGATGTGGAGATTAAGGAGTCAAGCCGGGGCGACGCCTTCAACGTGTATGACAAACGAATTGACCGCGCCAACTCAGAAATATCAAAGGGCATACTTAACCAGACCATGACCATTGACTCAGGCTCCTCACTTTCACAGTCTGAGGTTCATCTTGAGGTGTTTGAGAACGTGATTGCCTCTGATGAGAAACTTATACGCAACACCGTAAACAACAAGCTTATACCGTTTATGGTCAAGCACGGCTTTGACATTGACGGCTGCCGCTTTGAATGGGATGACACAGTGTCATACACGCCTGAGGAGGTTCGCAATGTGGAGAGCATGCTGCTTACTAACGGTTATGAGATACCGCCCAAATACTTCACGGACAAATACGGCATAGTGATTACAGGCAAGAGGGACGTTGACAGTTTTTTCGAGTAGGGGTAGGTGGTAGCCCCAATAAATACCACCTGTTCCATCAAGCCATTTTTGAACTGTATGGTAACATAAGTCATACAATTAAACTAAGTGACCGTAAGGAATCAGACTTTGACCATACCGTTTTTGATAAGGCAATGGAATGGCTCTACAGCCGAAGAGTATTCTCCGCTGACCTGATGAAAGAACAACCGGTTGCGGCTCTTGTAAACGAGACTTACCGTGTGCTTTCTGAGGGCGTTAACAGTTCCATTACACGGGATGTTCCCAAAGAACTGACAGATTATTTAAGGGAAAACACCTTCAGATTTTCTGGCTTTAAGACTTACCATCAGATGAAGGAAGCCTCACTACTTTTGGAGGATAAGAAAGGTGGTTTTAAGACCTACGAGTCATTTCAACGGGATGTTCTATCCATAGACAACAGATATAACAGGCAATACCTTGAGGCGGAGTACAACTTTGCTGTGCAAAGCACTCAGATGGCTGTCAAATGGAAAGATTTTGAAAAGGACGGAAATGACTATAATTTGCAGTACCGCACTGCAAATGACGGCAGAGTGAGAGAGGAACACGCCGTTCTGCACGGAACCACACTGCCTGTTGATGACCCGTTTTGGGATAAGTATTACCCACCGCTTGGATGGAACTGCCGTTGCACAGTTGTACAAGTCAGGAAAAGCAAGTATGATGTAAGTAACAGTCAGGAGGCTATAGCGGCTGGGGAACGTGCCACCGCCAAACCCAAACAACAAATATTCCGTTTTAATCCTGGCAAGACAAAGAATGTTTTTCCACCCAAACATCCATATATGCCTAAAGGGTGTGGGAACTGCACAAGAGGATTACGTCTTGCATATAATGCCAACAGTGAACAGTGCAAGGCTTGTATGGCATTGAGGGAACAGCAGAGAATAGAGCAAAATAGGGAACAGTACAAAGAGCTGAAGCAGAATCCGCTGTACAAAGATGTGGAGTTTGACGCAACAAACGGAGGTCTGAAAGCCACACATGTTGAACATAACTTTCACCCTGTTGGTGGTGTATATGAAAAACAAGCACAAAGTGCTGGATATAAGAATGGTCACTCAGTGATTTTTGGCAGTGAAAGATTTGGGAAAAAAGGAGAAAAATTTACAGAGGGAACTTGGAATGGACTACCATTTGAGGTGGCAGGAAAAGAAACGGCAACTTCAAGTAACATTCTAAAAGGTTTGACTCATTGTGCATCCAAACCAGATGTACAAATCGCAGTAATTGTTTATAAAAGTGGCTTTGATGAAGATATACTGAGAACTGCCATAGGCCGTTATATAGGCTATCAAAAAGTAAAAGGCTTTAAGTGGGTTCGTTTTAAAGAGATTATTTGCGTTCAAGATGAGACTATTGTGTATCAAACGCAATTATAAAAGAGGAGCGGGATGCTCCACTTTCGTGGTCTACACCCCGCATTGCAAATTTACGACTAATATTTAATAAAACAAATGATTTATAATTTTTTTTTGATTTTTACAAGTTTGGTGCTTGTTTCAACTGTTGGAATAGTCATATATATAGTGTATATGGCATATTCTAATACTGATGAAAAGTCGCTTGAACACTGGAAAATGTGTTGTGAGTTAGTGTGTAAAATGCAGGAAAAGTGTAATAATTGCAGATATAGCACCTCCAACCCCAATTACAGAAGACACTGTCTTAATAACAGTCAAAATTGCTTTTCTCTTGAAACCGCCATTGCCAATAAAAAGCTTTCCAGAGGTGGTTATAAAGACAGACCTCTCATCTGCTTTAATATAACCACATTCCTGCAGAAATTGAAAAACCATATTAAAAGAGCTATCACTGGAAAATCTGGCAAGAAATAACTGCTTATCAACATACTCAACTTTGTTCAACTCGTACAATAGCATATCAGACAATTGGAGTATAAAAGCATTCTTACCAAAGTTTATTTTATAAATCACATCCATTTTGCAAAGATAAACAAAAAAGCAATGAAAGACATGAGACATAAAATACTGACTGACATCAAGGTGGAACTCAGTGATGAGTTTGACCGGAACTTTGAGCGTAAGGGCTTCTTCAGCAAGAAATGGAAAGACCGCAGGCGCAAGGGCAAAGGCACTCTATTGGTGGCAACCGGTAAGTTACGTCGCTCCATCAGAGCCAGTGTCGGGGAGGACTCCGTTACCTGGTCAAGTTCCGAACCGTATGCCGCCATCCACAATGAGGGTGGCGCCATTACCGTAACAGCAAAGATGAAGCGATATTTTTGGGCTAAATACTATGAGGCTGGAGGCAAAATCAAGTATAAAAAAAGCGGTGTTATGAGCAAATCAAGCCAAAAGGCAAGTGAGGAGGCGGAGTTCTACAAGGCATTGGCTTTAATGAAGGTCGGCACCAAGATAACCATTCCGGAACGCAGGTTCATTGGAGATTCACCAGAGGTTTCAAAATGCGTAGAAACGGTGGTTAAAGAGAATTTAAAGGAGACAATTGAACAAATGGCAAGAAAAAGAAGATAGTATATGAGAGCGTTAGTTTACAACACAATCAAGAGTGCTTTAGAGAGCATTGTTGACCAGGAGCAAAAAAGAGTTGTCAAGCACATAGACCTGTTCAACCATCAGTTGGATTATTCTGAGGAAGAACAGCCGTTTGAAACGCCGGCGGTTCTTGTGGAGTTTCAGCCCATAGTGTGGATGCACCAGTTGCACGGAGTAAGGGATGCTGACTTTACGGTTAATCTTCATGTCATTACAGATAGCCGTGTAGGCAGATGGGAAGATACTGTGGCAGTGTTTGAACTGTTGGACACCATTAACCGCACGCTTCACGGAATCGGCAGTTCCACAGACTTGGGAACAATGAACGCACTCACCTGTACGCAAAGCACCACCGACCACAATTTTGATGAGCTGCAAGACAACATAGAAACCTACACCTGCCACGTCACAGACCTCAGTGCGTATAAATAAGCATAAAAAACAAAATCCCTGAAAGTGATTTTCGGGGATTTTTTAACTTAAATAACATACCCATCACTGTACGCTTCAGGATATATAATTTTCATTGGTAATTTTAATATCTTTTTGTCAATTACGCATATTTGTAGTGCTGGCATCAGGTCTAAAAACGCTTTACGTTTATCAGTAAACTTGATTCTCCATTTACTAACATTTTCTTCTCTCATACACATTGAATTAACACCGTTAACTCTAATCGCATAATAATTGAATTTAGTTTTTTTTCGTAGATAATTTATTACAAAAGGGACTGTAAGTGGTCCTTGTTTTAATCTTGCTTCTAACATACCTACAGTAGACTGCATATACACAAGTTGTCTTGTATTTCCAACCAAATCTAAAACATATTCGTCAGGACAAGACAATTGACATTGACATACAAAATAATTACCGTAATAACTATCCTCTCCCCATTTCTTTGCCAAATCTATGAACGATTCCCAAAAATAATAACCCTTACCAAGCCAGGCATTTTTTTTATTGCAAGGATAGGGTGCATTCATTTCCACCTCATCTGCATTTTCTCGATTCTCTAATGTATGATATACGATGCATTCCATTATTTTTTTACAATTGTTCTTGTCTTCAGTTGTGGAGATAAAGAAGTCAAATTCATTGTTGGTAACATAATTGGGGCAACGTTTGCTTGTACTGTTAGAGTGCTGACAAATGCTCGAATGTAAGGAAATAATATCGCAATTGTGTTTGAAAAGAAGTGTTCGGGTATTTCTTCAAACATCAAGGGTGACTTAAATTGAAAAACACCCTTACATAAAACTGTAATTACAGGTTTTTTATCAGTCTCCCTTTTTGCAGAAAATACAAATGATAGAAAAAAAAGACCATCCTTCTGTAGATACTCTCCATTTGGTGTGAAATTCAAACTAAATGATTCTGAATCTTGAACGTTTTCAAGATTTAATTCTGCTCTTTCAAAAAAATAATGTTTTAGTGCAAAAGAAGCTTTTTCCATAATCTTTATGCAGCCATGCTGTTGTTTGGTTCTGTATAATACGGATTTTTATAATTAACACTAGTTTCTTTAGCTATGATTGCATTTGTTTGAATGCAGACTATAGATTCTTCTATTAACTTTCCCATCAAAGGCCCCTCATCATTTAAGTCCTTAAATTCTTCCCAGTCCTTTTTCAATTGTTCTTCAGAGGCATTTGAAAGGTAATTTAATATTTCCTCAAAAACTTTTTCCATAATAAAACCCTCCTATGTTATTCCTTTGCAAATATACAATATTTTTATCAATTTTAAATACCATAGATATTCTATGGATTTTGAATATGCGGTTTGTAATTAAAAAAATATACTTTAAATGTATTTAAAGCAATGATTTTTATTTTCTAATGCCTAATGTTAAAAAATATTAAAATATTTCAAATCCACAACATTTCCGCGTAATAGCGGGCAACTTTCGTGCCAAAACAAAAATCCCCAGAGCAAAACTCTGAGGATTCTTGTTTCAGTGAGATTGGGCTTACTTGAAATACTCATGAATATTGGACTTGCAAATTGACATTATTTCATAATCAAAGGAACAGTAATAAAAATAATCGACCAAAGCACTGTGTGCTCCGCTGAATGTTTCACGATTGATTATGATTGTTTGTTGAGTGTAGTGCTCACAGCCTTTGTTCTCATCGACCACGACCATTTTAACCTTAGCTGTGTACCATGTATCAGATTCCAAATCTGTCTCATTCGTAATAATCTCTGCATAGCGAACATCCTTTATACTAGTGATTTTGTAATCACTTTTAACATACGGCACTACCTCTTTCACAATTCTTGCTTCTGCTTCTGTGCAGCTTTCCGCATTTACCAGATAGGTCTCATTAACTGTTTTTAACTTGCCACAGTCCCTGCTGATTGGGTCTGTTACCTGCTTTTCATAACGAATTTTTACTTCAAAATGTTTCATGGTTTTTTAAATTTAAAATGTTATTTGATTCTTTCGCCTAATACAATGACAAAGTAACGCTTGCCTGGTTCTGCACCCCACTCTTCTTTGCCCACACCAATTTTGATTTGCTTTATAAAGAAGTCCATATATTTATTAGTGTATCCACACCTGATTCTAGCAATACTAGAAGCGGTGACAATTTTTTCAAAATGACATACATTTTCACACCCCTGACAGAATCCATTTGAATTGTTATTGCTATTTTGTGCGTCATCAAAATCAGAAGCATCAAATTTCTTAAAATACATTCCACTGCACCACTTGTAACACTGGGCAAGGCGTGAGTGCCAGTATTTATTGATTACACGATATTCTTCACGCTTGATGCCTGATTCCATCATTTCATACCACTTCTTTTTAACAGGCAGATTGAGTACATTCTTCCAATTAAGTTTAGTTGTTCCCATTTTTTAGCACATTTTAATTCAGTCAATCAAATACTTCTCATGCTCTCGCATAAGGCGGAGCAGTTCTCTGTCTCGCTCTGCCTTTGATGAGCACGTGCAGAATGTCTTCCACACACCGTGAGAAGTGCTGAACTTAATCTTAGGTGCGTCAAATGAGTCGTCCGTTCTGAACAAGGTATATCCCTGCTCATACAATTTCTTTCTGGTAATTGGATTCATAGTAATGTAGTATTAAAAGTTAATAATTTATTTAAAGTCCTCATCCTTGAAAAGGCTTGGGTATATGCGTTTTTCTTCCGTCTCACGTCGTTCTATCTCCTTTAATTGAGTCTTGTATGGAATGGAGAGGTATTCATACAGCGTACTACGGCTTATATGATACACAGGCCATATAAAGTGGCGATAGATATATTCCGTTGACAAGCCAATCTTCTGTTTCTCTACAAACAGTTCATTCACCTTCTTTATCCGAAGCAGTAGATTTTT
>JAZUKL010000111.1:0-18781 GCA_045643245.1 Candidatus Enterocola sp. | reverse complement strand
CCAATAACAGGCAACAGACCTATTACCATTCCTATGTTTATGCAGAAATGGAAAAAGAAGATTGAAGCCACGCAGTATCCGTATATTCTGCTGAACGGTGTTCTTTGCCTTTCAGCCAAATACACTAATCTGCAAATGAATACAACATACAGCAACACTATGAAAGTGGTTCCCAAAAATCCTGTCTCCTCTCCTATGGTGCAGAAAATAAAGTCTGTATCCTGCTCCGGCACATAGTTCAGCTTGGTTTGGGTGCCGTTAAGGAATCCTTTACCAGTAAGGCCGCCTGAGCCTATGGCAATCTGAGCCTGACGCACATTGTATCCTGCTCCCTGCGGATCATCTTCAAGACCCATAACCACTTTTATTCTTATTTGCTGGTGTGGTTGCAACACATTGTTAAAGGCATAGTCTGCGGCAAAGCAAAGTCCGGCGGTAAGTATGAAGAACAGTATCACTCTTAAGTGTACCCTGCTCCTCCTTATTATTGCATAAATAAAGAACAATAATGCACTTGCCGCAAATGACACCCCTGATATAAGGGTATATGACAATAGGTCTGCTTTAATTAACTTAAGTATTATACCTAATACCCATATTGATGCGTTGGTTATGGCATAAACCTTAAACATAGGGATATCGCCTGTATAGTGGAATATCAGGAATATACCCGTCAATACGGCAATAATAAACACTATCATATAGCCGTAATGCTCAACAATGGGAGCATCGGGGGGAAGAGGTATGTTGTTGAATTTTATTACCAATACAAAGAAGAGGATTGCCAATGCTCCGTAAATAAGGAAATCACCGTCCAAACCCTCTCTGAACAGCACCAATATGAATACAGCAAACACAAGTGCGGAACCTGTCTCCTGCTGGGCTATTATTATGAGCATAGGCAAGCCTATTATCAGGGCTGTAACCAAAAAATTCTTTGAGTTCTTAATGTTATAGCCGTATGAACTCATGTATTTGGCAAGACACAGTGCAGTGGCATATTTTGCAAGTTCCGCCGGCTGAAAACGGAATCCGCCTATCTGTATCCATGAATGCGAACCTTTAACTTCAGGAGCAACGAAGATTGTAAGTATCAACAATCCTATCATAAGCACATATAACGGAATGGCTATGGAGCCGTAGAATTTGGTATCGATGGCTAATAACAGAATTGCAAACACCGATGCCACTGCAATCCAAACAAGTTGCTGCCCGTAACGCATACTCATGTCAAAAATTCTTGTATGCTCATAGTCATAGCATGCGGCATAAATTGTAAGCCACCCTGCCATAACCATAACAAACCATATAATTATGGTTGCCCAGTCAAGATTTTTAAGTAAGTTCTGCTCTGCTCTCATCATATCACTCGTCACTTATAAGTCTGCCGTTTAATATTCTGTCCTCTATCCACTTTCTGTTTTGAGGTATGAAGCCTTTAAGATATTTCTCTATCATGAGCGATGCTATAGGCACTGCCCATGTTGCTCCAAAACCTGCGTTTTCAACATAAACGGCTATTGCTATTTTTGGGTCGTCTTTTGGGGCAAATGCCATAAATATGGAGTGGTCCTTGCCATGAGGGTTCTGTGCCGTTCCTGTCTTACCACAAAATTGTATGCTGTCAATTCTACCTCCGTATGCCGTTCCTTGCTGCACCGCCCCAAGCATACCTTGATGCACAACGTCAAAATATTGTGGCTCTATATTAGTGACATGCTTTTCAAGATATTGGTCCTCTATCTTGCCCCCTTTAACACCTTTAAGCACGTGCGGTATATAGTACCACCCTTTGTTTGCTATGGTGGCTGCAAGGTTTGCTATCTGAATAGGGGTGCAAAGGATTTCTCCCTGCCCTATGGATATTGATATTATAGTAGATGAGTGCCAACGGTCTGCTCCGTAATATCTGTCATAGAACTTGCGTGACGGAATGCTGCCACTCTTTTCATTTGTGCAATCAACGCCAAGTTTGCTGTTAAATCCAAAGGAACATACATCATTGAACCAGGCATCGTAGGCATTGCCGGTTGAACCATACTTTTTTGCGTTGACGTCAAGCAGTGCCTTTAACGCCCAACAATAATAGGCGTTGCATGAGTGCTGTATTGACTGTGGCAGGGTTAACGGCGATGAATGGGCATGACAACCTAACTTGTGATGTCCTCCGTATGCATAACCTTTTGAACACGGATAAGCTGTGTTCTCATTTATTATGCCCTGATTCTGCATTACCAATGCCTGTACCGTCTTAAATGTTGAACCTGGAGGATACATTGCCATCATAGGTCTGTCAAATAGGGGCTTGTGAGGGTCATTAAGCAACTCTCCATAGTGTTTTGACCTCTCTCTCCCCACTAACAATGAAGGATTGTATGTAGGTGCCGATATTAAGGCAAGAATCTCTCCCGTTTGAGGTTCTATTGCCACAATACTGCCCATCTTTCCCTCCATAAGCTCCTCTCCGTATGTCTGTAAATCAATATCAAGTGAAACAGTAAGGTCTTTACCCGATACAGGAAGCAAATCAAGTTCTCCGTCAAGGTAGTGGCCTTTTATGTTTCCGTGAACGTCACGCAACAGTATTTCATAACCTTTTTCACCTCTCAATAACTCCTCATACTTTTTTTCAATACCGCTCTGCCCTTTGTAATCACCCCTTTTATAGTAGGAATCCATATCTATTTGGGCTTGACTTACTTCTCCAATGTAGCCTAATGCAAGTGCGGCATGCTCAATCTGATATTCACGCATTACTTTCTGCTGAATAAAGACTCCTGGAAAACGAAAGAGTTTCTCCTGAACTTTTGCATAATCAAAAGTGCTTAAATTTGACATGAACACTTGCGGGGTGTAACTTGAATAGCCTGGATTCTTACGCCTATCCTTTATGACCTCAATTCTGTCATTGAAATCATCTTTGGTTATATCAAGCATATTGCAGAATTGGAGTGTGTCAAATCCCTTCATCTCCCTCATGACAATCATAATGTCATAAACAGGCTGATTTGAAACAATAAGTTTGCCGTTTCTGTCATAGATAAGACCGCGTGAAGGATATATTGTCTGTTTCAAAAAAGCGTTACTATCTGCACTGTCTTTATATGACGGGTCAACTACCTGCAAATGAAACAGACGAATAAGGTAGATTATGGCAACACATACAACGATTATTATGAATACGCTTTGCCTTCTGCTGTAATCTTCCTTATGTACGTGAGAAACATATCTCATCTACTTCTCCTTTAATAGATAGTAACTTACTATGAACAACATTGTTACAATAGCATTTGCAATTGCCTTAAGTACGGCGAACCATGCGTCAACAAATGACCACGATTCTGCAAAAAAGAGTATCAGGTGATGTGCCAGAACAAGTGGAGCCGCATATCTTAGAAAATTTGATAGTCCAAATTTGGCAAGCGACGGCTCAACCTTGCCTATATCGTTGTTTGGAAGTGCAATATCTATCCAATAGTCTCTTACAAATGCAAGCAAGACGGTTGAGGCTATGTGAACACCAGGCGTATTGCCAAAAATATCAATTAGCAAGCCCATAAGAAACGCAAGCCCCATGGCTCCGTATATGTTGAATCCTATAGGCAATGCAAGGAAGAAGAGGATATAGACATAAGGACATATAAATCCAAAATAGTCTATATTGCAAAGCACCACAACCTGTATCAGGAACAATGCAACAAACAGAACAATATATCTAATGACTTTGCCCATTGGCCTTAACTTCTGTATTTAGCTGCTTTAACTCATCCATTCTGCTGAAATTAACCACGTTGACGTATGAAATGGTGTAGAATGAAGTGTTAAGCTTGACCTTGATTTTATAAAAACTGTCAGAATCTTTCAATTCAACATCATCAACCGTACCCACAGGCACTCCTTCAGGGAAAATATATGAGAATCCACTAGTATAAACCTTTTCTCCTTTAGTTACCACAATATGACGTGGCACCTCCTCCAAGTGTGCGTATGACGGACTGAATCCGTGCCAGATAAGGGAGCCTAATGACTTGGAACTATCAAGCCTGCAGCTGATTTTAGACTCTGAGTTTATTATTGGAAGTACTGAACTGAAGTGTGCCGACGCTGTAACAACAATGCCCACAACACCATCTCCGCAAACAACTCCCATATCAGGCCTTACCCCGTCATCAGTGCCTTTGTCAAGTGTCAGGTAGTTATCAAGTTTGTTGACGGAACCGCCTATCACCTTTGCAGGTATGTATGATATCTGAGGTTCTGACTTTATACTATCCAAACTGTCAGCTATCATAGCCTTTAGGGTTTCTATTTCATTTTTCAAATTGCTGTTCTCAATTGCCAACTGTTCATTGTCAGTATCCAAAGAGAAATATGATGTCACTGAATTTGTGGCTTCATAAACGCCACCTGCCATAACATTAGCAGAACTTGTAATGACATAGTTATGATATGTACTGCGCTGTACCATCATAACCACTGCTATTGTCTCAAAAAAGATAAACAACAGCAGTGGCGCAATTTTTACTAAAAACCCTATAAGATTTCTCATTACCTGATTATCTCATTAGGAATGAATAGTTTTCAACATTCTTAAGGGCAAGTCCCGTACCACGGGCAACTGCGTGAAGAGGGTCTTCCGCTACATAGAAAGGAATGTTGACCTTATCTGAGAATCTTTTTGCAAGACCACGTAGCAAAGCACCGCCGCCTGCAAGATGAATACCTGTTCTTACAATGTCAGCATAGAGTTCGGGTGGTGTCTGCTCAAGTGCGGCAAGTATGGCGGTCTCCATTTTGCTTATTGACTTGTCAAGACAATGTGCAATTTCCTGATATGAAACAGGAACCTCCATAGGAAGTGATGTCATACGGTTTGGTCCGCGAACAACATAATCTTCAGGTGCCTCTTCCGGATCCAACTCCATAAGTGCCGAGCCTACATTCATCTTTATAAGTTCCGCTGTACGCTCACCCACCTTGATATTGTGGATTTGACCCATGTATTGAATAATGTCTGATGTAAGTTCATCGCCTGCAATACGGATTGATTGGTTGCATACAAGTCCGCCAAGTGATATGACGGCAATTTCTGTGGTACCACCGCCTATGTCAACTATCATGTGACCCTCTGGAGCCTCAACATCAAGACCTATGCCCATAGCGGCTGCCATTGGTTCATAAATCATATATACATCTCTGCCCCCTGCATGCTCTGATGAGTCACGCACGGCACGAATTTCAACCTCTGTACTGCCTGAAGGTATGCAGACAACCATTTTAAGTGACGGGGTTACAAGAAAGTTATGATGTTGGTTTATCATCTTTATCATTCCCCTAATCATTTGCTCTGCAGCATTGAAGTCTGCAATAACGCCATCTTTTAACGGACGTACCGTACGAATACGCTCGTTCTCCTTACCTTGCATCTGTTTAGCCTTTTCCCCTATTGCAACAACAGAGTCATTTGACCTGTCAAGGGCAACTATTGAAGGCTCATCCAAAACTATTTTTCCGTTTTGAATTATAATGGAGTTGGCTGTTCCAAGATCCATTGCCAACTCTTGTGTGAATGAAAAAAGTCCCATTTTATTTAGTTAATAGTTAATAGTTATTTAAATTTGCCCTACGGAGCCTTTAGGCGACAAGCGTACATGGTACGCCGTGCGAAGCACGCAGGGGTTTGGGGGTGTCCCCCAATAAAAAAGGTTAATTAAACATTAAACATGTTAATTGTTTAATGTTTGAAGTGGCGGATGCCTGTAATTACCATTGCCATATTGTGTTTCTCACAGAAATCAAATGACTCCCCGTCACGAATTGAACCGCCAGGTTGTACAACTGCCGTAATACCTGCATTGTAGGCTATCTCAACGCAATCTCCAAATGGGAAGAAGGCATCAGATGCCATAACCGCTCCGTGTAGGTCCATGTTAAAGGCTCCTGCCTTTTCCACTGCCTGCTTAAGTGCGTCAACTCTTGATGTCTGACCAACACCGCTTGCACACAGTTGCTTGTTTTTTGCAAGAACTATTGAGTTTGATTTTGAATGCTTTACTATCTTGTTGGCAAATATCATATCTGCAATTTCAGCATCGGTGGCCTCTCTTGTTGTTACAGGCTTGAAGTTTGACTTGCCCTCTACACTTGTATCGCGTTCCTGTACAAGTATGCCGTTAAGTGCCGTGCGGAATGTCTTTGCCGGAAGTTTTGTATCCTTTTGAATTAGGATTATCCTGTTCTTCTTTTGTGACAGAACCTCAAGGGCATCCATATCATAATCAGGAGCAATGATAACCTCAAAGAATATCTTTGTTACCTCCTCTGCCGTAGCCTTGTCAACAGGTGTGTTTGTTATGAGTACACCTCCAAACGCTGATACAGGGTCTCCTGCAAGGGCATCTTTCCAAGCGTCAATCAATGCCGGACGGGAAGCCACGCCACAAGCGTTATTGTGTTTAAGAATGGCAAATGTAGTCTCGTCAAAATCATTAATAAGATTTACTGCGGCGTCAATGTCAAGCAGGTTATTGTAAGAAATCTCCTTACCTTGAATCTGCTCAAACATATCATCAAACTTGCCATAGAAGAAACCTTTCTGATGAGGATTCTCTCCATATCTCAGACTCTTTACATCATCCATTGCACTGCGAAATGCCGTGCCTTCTCCACCGTCAAAGTAGTTGAATATGGCAGAATCATATTGGCTTGATACCTTGAATGCCTCTTTTGCAAAGAATTTACGTTGCTCAAGTGATGACTGCGCCCCATTCTCCTGAAGCATGTCAAGAAGCGGCTCATACTGTGCCTGTGATGCCACAATAATTACATCTTTGAAGTTTTTTGCTGCAGCACGTATAAGTGAAATACCGCCTATGTCAATCTTCTCAATTATATCTGCCTCTGATGCACCGCTTGCAACTGTCTTTTCAAACGGATAGAGGTCAACTATCACAAGGTCAATCTCAGGAATTTCATACTGAGCCATTTGGCTAAGGTCTCCCTCCTCCTCTCTTCTGCCAAGTATGCCTCCAAAAACTTTTGGATGAAGTGTCTTTACTCTACCTCCTAAAATTGAAGGGTAGCCTGTAAGGCTTTCAACTGTTTTACACGGGATTCCAAGTCCTTCAATAAATGCCTGGGTACCTCCTGTAGATAATAACTGTACCCCTTCCTGATGAAGTTTGGTAATAATGGCATCAAGGTTTTCCTTATGGAAAACTGACACCAAGGCTGTCTTAATGCGTTTTTGTTCCATAAATAACTTTTGTGTTTTGTGGTTACAAAACTACAAAATAGTTGTAAATGAAACAATTACGATTGTTTGAAAAGTGCTTTTTGTTAATAAGTTTTACGCTTTTTGTAGGTTATGAAAGTGTAAGCGTACGCATTTCTATCATCTGGGGCAAATTTCTGACTTTTCACAGCTTCCCAAATATTGCTGTCTATCTCTGGGAAAAACACGTCTGCATCAAAGCGACTGTCTATTACAGTTATCTCCAAACAAGTTGCATTCGCAATTGCTTGTGCATAGATGGAGGCTCCTCCTATGATAAATACCTTTTCATCTTTACCGCACGCTGCGAATGCCTTATCTAAAGAAGTAAAGACCTCACAATTCGGCAAATTTAACCCCTCTTGTCTTGACACCACTATGTTACGTCTGTTAGGTAAAGCCCCTTTAGGAAGAGAGTCAAATGTCTTCCTTCCCATAATTACCGTATGTGTCTCTGTAAGAGACTTGAAATGTTTCAAGTCTGCCGGCAGATGGCAAAGCAGGGCGTTCCCTTTACCTATTCCGCCATTAAGGTCTTTTGCAACAATTATTGTAAGTTCCATTGTCATTAAACGCTTACCGTACCTGCTATATGTGGGTGCGGATTGTAGTCAATTAATTCAAAGTCCTCATACTTAAAGTCAAATATACTCTTGACGTCAGGGTTAATCTTCATCTTTGGAAGTGGACGAGGTTCTCTTGTAAGTTGAAGCCTGACTTGTTCAAGATGGTTTTTATAGATGTGGGCATCGCCAAGGGTGTGAATAAAGTCTCCTGCTTCAAGTCCGCATACTTGTGCCATCATAAGCAACAGTAATGAATATGAGGCTATATTGAAAGGCACGCCAAGGAATATGTCGGCACTTCTCTGATATAGTTGCAGACTCAGTTTGCCGTTTGCCACATAAAACTGAAAGAAAGCGTGACAAGGTGGCAGGTTCATATTGTCAAGGTCTGCCACATTCCATGCACTCACAATTATTCTGCGGGAATCAGGGTTGTTTTTAATGTCATTTACAGCCTGGGTTATCTGGTCAATATGACCTCCTTTATAATCAGGCCATGAACGCCATTGATACCCGTATATATGACCAAGAGAACCGTCAGGGTCTGCCCATTCATTCCAAATACGCACTCCGTTATCTTGCAGGTATTTGACGTTGGTATCACCGCTTAAGAACCATAGAAGTTCATAGATTATTGATTTCAAATGAAGTTTCTTGGTTGTAAGCATAGGAAACCCGTCTGCCATTGAAAAACGCATCTGGTGTCCAAAAACGCTTGTTGTTCCTGTTCCTGTACGGTCTGTCTTCTCAACTCCCTCTGTGAGAACTCTGTTTAGTAAGTCTAAGTATTGCTTCATTTTTATTGGTGAACTGGTGAACTGGTGAACTGTGGAATCAATTAAACGGTTAAACAATTCACCGATTCAGCGTTAATACATTTTATATGTTGTTTTAAGCACTTTGAATTCTGTACGACGGTTTATCTGATTTGCCTTCTCCTGCTGTTCAGGGGTAAGGCTCTTTATAAACTCCTCTGTCAATGCCTTGCCTACCTTCAAGAATTTATTTTGCCTTACCAAAGCCTTGTCTGGCACAACGGGCTCTGTTTCTCCGTATCCTACGGCAGACAATCTATCTTTTTCAATACCCTTTGCAAGCAGATAGTTGACTACGCTCATGGCACGCTCTTCAGAGAGTTTCTTATTTGCCTCATCGCCGCCTACATAGTCTGTATGAGCACCTATCTCTATGGTAATGTTAGGATTGTCATTAAGAAGTTTTACAAGTCCGTCAAGTCCGGCAGATGACTCAGGTGTAAGTTTTGCCGACCCGAACTCATAGAATATGTTATCCATCTTAACCGGCTTTGAAATGGATGTAAGCACAAAATCAACCTTGAATTTCTCACTTTTATCAAGTTCAGGCACATTGAGTTCCTGCTTAAGGTTCAGGAATCCGCGGCAAGTGCCTAACAAAAGGTATTTTGTTCCGTTCTGAATAGGATATGAATAGGTGCCGTTTTTTATTGTCTTTACATTTGCAATGGTTCCGTTGCTACCAATAATTTTAACAACTGCATCTCCTAACTCATCTCCGTTTGAATTCTTTACACTGCCTTCTATTTCAAATGTCAGTTTTGGAAGTTCAAACTTATAGATGTGGTCATAGTTCTTTCGGTCTCCACGGTTTGATGAGAAATACCCCCAATCACCACTTGAAGCAAGGGTTATACCAAAGTCATCATATCTTGAATTAATTGGTTGTTGCAGGTTTGTAACCTCCCAACCTATTGAATCTCCCTTAAATTCTGCTGAATAGATGTCAAGACCTCCAAATCCGTTATGTCCGTCACTTGAAAAATATAGAGTGCCGTCAGGTCCGAAATAAGGAAACATCTCCTCTCCTTCAGTATTAATGGTGGCACCCAAATTTTCAGGAACGCTCCACTCTCCTTCAACCTGATGTGTACGCCAAATATCCTTTCCACCCATAGTGCCAACCATATCACTTACAAAATAGAGCCACTCTCCATCCTTGTCAAAAGCAGGGTGTGCCACAGTAATACTTGAATCCTTAAGCACTTTTACCTGTTTAGGCTCACTCCAGGCGGCACCTGTACGCTCTGATGAATAGATTGCCGCACCAAGTGTCTCTCCTTTCACCACTTTACTTAAAGTATAATACATGGTTTGGAAATCAGCGGAAAAAGAGACTGTTCCTTGGTCAAATTCTGTATTGATACCTTCAGCATCAACCAATTCAGGTTTATCCCAAATACCCTGCACATTAGTTTTTGAAGAATATATCTGATTATTGCGCTGTCCCGTAATTCGGCTGTTGCTCACCTTTTTCTTTGCTCCGCCTCTAAGAACTCTTGTTGAGTTAAAATAAATTATGTCATTATCAGAAGAGGCAAATGCAGGACAAAAGTCTGAGTATTTGGAGTTGAATTTATTGTCTTTTGTCACAACAAATTTGGAGCCTTTCTTGCCAAGTTCCATTGCCTTGTTACAAGACTCTATTCCCGTTGTCAGTAAGGTTGAGACTCCTGTTTCTGAAATCTGCCTTTCATACATGTTTATGGCTTCCTTGTATTTACCGTTTGAACGCAAAGCCTCTGCGTAGTAGTAATACACAAGAGAATCCTTGCTCCCTAATTTAACGGCATTCTTATACGCAGTTTCTGCCTTCACGTTGTTTTCAATAAATCTGTATGAGTTTCCTAACTTATATGCAACAGATGCCTTAAGTTTCTTATTCTTTGCCGGTACATTAGGGTAAATTGCCTTATACATCTCCGACGCCCTATAATACTCCCCCAAGGCAAATTTTTTATCCGCCTTTTGAATACGTGAGTTCAAACTGCACGATGCCAACACACACGCAAGCAACAAAAACTGTGCTAATCTTTTAATCATTTTTATTCAGCCCCTTCTTTTGGTGCTATCAGTTTGTAACCTTTACCATGTATGTTTATTATTTGGACTGAGCTGTCACGTGCCAGCAACTTTCTCAGTTTTGTGATATACACATCCATGCTGCGTGCATTGAAATAGTTGTCATCAATCCATATTGTCTTAAGGGTGAAGTTGCGCTCAAGAATCTCATTAATATTTGCACAAAGTAATGATAAAAGTTCCGCCTCCTTTGTGGTAAGTTTTATGACTGAGTTGTCAACATTATAGATAAGCTGCTGTTTTTGTGAGTCAAATGAATATTTCCCAAGTTGAAAGACAACCTTTTCAGCCTGTTTCCTGGAACGGACTCTTCTTAGTATCGCCTCCATTCTGCAAAGCAACTCCTCCATTGAGAATGGTTTAGTGATATAGTCATCACCCCCTTTATGAAAACCTTCAATTATATCATCCTTCAGATTTTTCGCTGTCAGAAATATAATCGGCACATCAGCATTGATTGCCCTGACCTCAGTAGCAAGGGTGTATCCGTCTTTCTTTGGCATCATAACATCAAAAATACATATATCATAATTATTCTTGACAAATGCTTTATACCCAGATTCACCATCCTCACAAAGGTCTGTGTTATAACCTTTTACATGAAGGTATTCTGAAAGTAACATACCTAGATTCTCATCGTCCTCACATAACAGGACCTTTACGTTTTCTTCTGCCATAATTAATGTTTTAATGGTACGGTTATTGTAAATATTGTTCCTTTTCCTACTATACTTTCAACATTGATAGTGCCTTTATGCCTCTTCACCACCTTTTTTACGTATGCAAGACCAAGTCCAAATCCCTTGACATTATGGACATCGCCGGTATGCACTCTTTGAAACTTCTCAAAAATAAGTGGCAAATCCTCTCTTGCAATACCAATGCCGTTATCTTCAATTTTTACCGACAATGTATGTTCTCTATTGTCATTCACTGTTGTAACCTTCAGAATAATTGCCTCATTCTCCTTAGAGTACTTGACCGCATTATCAAGAAGGTTATAGATTATGTTTGTAAAATGCAACTCATCAACTTCAGCAACAGGCTGTGTGGCATTAAGATAGGTCTCTATATGACCTTTACTGCCAACTACCTTTATTCCAAAATTATCTGTTACCGTGGTTATTATCTGATTTATGTCCACAGGTCTGAATTTCATTATAGCCTTCTCACTTTCAAGCAACGATATCTGCAACACTTTTTCAACTTGAAAACTTAACCTTTTTGTCTCCTCTGATATGACAGAAGTAAGGTGATGCCTCATTTTATCTGACTTTGCAATCTCGTCATCAGAAAGCATTTGCGATGCTAAAGAGATGCTTGAAGTTGGCGTTTTAAGCTCATGCGTCATATTGTGCATAAAGTCATTCCTGCTCTCTGTCAATTTCCTCTGCCTACGCATTAACACTATTATGGAAATAAACACTGCAAATAAAAGCAATGTGCAAAACAGTGACAATGATGACACAGGAGCAAGAGACTTGAGTATATAAGGTTGTTTCTCCGGAAACCACACTCTCATAAAGTTCATAATGTTTCCGTAATCGCTTGGAAAAAGCATTTGCGAGTACCACTCCTTTTTTTCAAGGATACTATCTTGACGGACAAATGCGGTATCGGAGGAGAAAACATTACCTTCAAAATCAATGAAAGCCACCTTAAACGGGGTGGATATGGAATTTTTATCCAATTCCTGCTCTATAAGATTTTCAACATGCTGAACATCAATACGTTCTTTAAGAGGTTTGCGTGGGGCTGTGTTGAACCACTTCATTGCAGCATCAGTGACCAGTATCTTTTTTCTTGCAAATGTCTCCTTAATAACCTGCCTCTGATGTAAAGAAAGGGATTTGTCTCCTAATTGAATTGCGGTAATAATGGAATCTTGCTCCATAGCACTCATTTCAATCTCCTTCCCAAACGCCTCTTTCATATAGGATATGGTCTCCTCATCCTCAAGGATTTTAGCAACTTGGTAAAGAGCGCTCCTAACATCGTCATCAAAAGACTTTTCATTAATCTGCAACAATTGCAATGTGTATTGTAACTGCACGCCAACAAGTCCAATAAATGACAATAGCATGAAAACAGCAAGAATAACCAAACTGTTCTTCTTCATAAAAACAACTCAACTGTTAAGAGATTGCAAATATAATGAATTTAACAATTCAAATGTTAAAAAATATAAAAAATTTTAACATTTATTTTTTGATTTCTTAAAATCTCTAAATTTTCCGCCAAAAATTCTGTAGGTTCTTAATTCGCATTCAAGTTCTCCGTTGTATAACTTGACTTTTTGTGAAGGTTTAAGCCCTATTTTATTGAACCCTTCTTCACTGCTTGAAATTATATGGCAGATTGTATCTGCATAATTGTGCTTTAGTGTGGTGCCCATGGCTGAATAAAGGGTTTCTATATCTGCCTTTAATCTCTCTCCGTATGGTGGGTTTGTTATTATACATAATGGCGATGCTGGTGGTGTCAGTTTAAGGAAGTCCGCTGCTGACAACTCTATATATTTTGTCACTGATGCCGCCGCAATATTCTGCCTTGCAACTTCAACCGCACCCTTGTTTATATCTGAGGCATATATTTTATGTTTGAACTCACGCTCCTGCGAGTCATCATTATACAACTCTTCAAGCATGTCTGCATCAAAATCTTTCCAATCTTCAAAAGCAAAATGCTTACGGAATATGCCTGGAGCAATATTACAAGCATATAGTGCCGCTTCAATGGATATGGTGCCACTACCGCACATGGGGTCCATAAAATCACTTTTTGTATCCCATCCGCTGAGCAATACAAGTCCGGCTGCCAACACCTCATTCATTGGGGCTGGTGTCTGAGCCACTCTGTACCCTCTCCTGTAAAGCGGTTCTCCGCTACTGTCAAGGCTGACAGTACACATGTTTCCCGCTATATATAGGTTTATGAATATGTTTGGATTTGCTATTGAAACATTGGGTCGCTTGCCACACCTTTCTGAAAAATAGTCTGCTATGGCATCTTTTGCCTTATAGACTGCAAATCTGGAGTTTGTAACAACATCAGAATAGATGGTCTGTTCAATGAGGAAAGTCTGGTCAAGTGACATTATTTCATCCCACTTTATTGACTTTACACCGCTATATACATCATCGGCACTCTTAACTTCAAATATCTTAATTGGCATTAATATTCTTAACGCTGTCCTCAGACATAGGTTTGCCCTGTATAGCATCCGCTTGTCTCCGCTGAAATTGACGGCACGTCTTACCGCCTCCACATCTTTTGCACCAAGTGCCTTCAACTCTTCTGACAGTACACCTTCAAGTCCGGCAAATGTCTTTGCTGTAAAATTCATGTTATCCTAAAATCATTATCGCCTTTTCCCTTACTGAATATGGCGGTTCTATTCCTCTTAACTGTAGGCTCCTGAGCCATCCTGCCACATCACTTTCCTTCATTGTCATAAGCACCTCTTCAAACTCTGCTATCTGCTCTTCTGTATAATCCTCAGGATTTATACCTTTATAGGCATCCAACTCCTCATCATCATAGTAATCAGGCTTGAACTGCGGATTATACTTGCCTGTCTTTTCACAAATTTCATGGGCTCCACAACACTCCCCGTCAGAAATAGGTGTAGGCTTCTGTTCCGGCTCTTCCTTTTTATCTGCCTTTTTTCTTGTATACTTGTTAAGGATGACAATCAACACCCCCAAACAAATAAATGCTATTAAAAGATATATGGTCATTTTTTAATTGAAAATTAACTATTATAACAACCCTGCTTCATATAAGGTTATAACTCTCTCTATTATTCTGTCTTTCTCTCTGGTGGAAAGATTGAAGTCATCTTTTAGGTCTGCTCCGCATATTTTTGCAAAAACCTGCCACCACCAAGCCACAAACCCGCCTCTTATCTCCTTTATAAGTTCGTAACCTGTCTTATCAAGCTCACGATTAATTAACTTTATCATCATTTTTCCTTGAGACAGAGTAAAAGTCCTCATGGTAGGCTCATATTTTTTAAGTAATTGCTTTTCATATTTTTTTGTGTACTTCCTACGCTCCTTTATATTTTGAATTGTATCAAATTTTGCATTTATCATGGCGTATTCTCTTGCCACAATCTTTACGTACGGATAAACCTTTTTTACATCACGTACCGTTCTCCAATAAAATTTCTCACTCTTTTTATTGGTTATTTTCGGATAAACGGGCAGTTCCCTAAGCATGACATACGGCAAAGTGTCTCCTCTTTCAATTGTCACTGGTAAAACATATCCATGTAATGCCTCACTGAATACTTGACCGAAACATTGTACTGAAATAATCAGCATTAGTGCTGATAAAAACGGTATGACACAAATTTTTTTCATTTTATACGGCAAATTTATATTTATTATTGTTAACTTTGTCAAAAATATAGAAATATTTTTTCTTTTAGACTTTTTTATTGCTCCTCATTTTGCTACCGCAAGGTTTTTTTAGGCAAATGAGGTTTTTTATTTCTTTTCTTTTTATGATTTTCTGCTCTTCTGTTATTGCAGAAGAGATTGTTTCCGTTCCGCATATCAGCGATACCCGCTCCAACTCCGATGCTGTAAACTCGCTTGTTTCAAACCCTACTTTTACGGCAAACTACACTAACAGTTTCTTTCTTCCTGAAATTGGACTTGCTAATGTAGGATTGGTTTATCCTTCAAAATACCTGAATACTTCCTGCTCTGTTTCTTACTACGGCTATAGTGAGTTTTGGAATATAGGGGCTACCGTAGGTTTCTCCCACTATTTCAAAAAGTACATATCAATTGGTTTGGAGGGATTTTTTTATGGCTGTCATTTCAACACCGATGCAGGCTTTAAGGCAACAGGAGGGCTGAATCTGAGTATTTTGGCTTTTCCTACAAAAAACCTTTCAATAGGATTGCTTGCAGAAAACATTACATTCTCAAAACTACCCGTAGTGTTCCGTCTTGGCGTTGGGTACCGCATTGCAGAAAAAGTGAATCTTGCATTTGAAGGCGGCATAGAACTGAAACAGCCTTTTTTCATATCAATGGATTTTGAATACATGCCTGTTTCCCGATTCATACTCCGATGCGGACTTGGCTACCGCACCTCAGCCTCAGCAAGTGTGGGTTTTGGATTAAGGCTAAAAGGTTTTATCCTTGACTTTAATGTGGACTACAGACTACGGAGCGGTGTAGGATGCAAAGCAAGCATCGGGTTTCAAATTAAAAAGAAGAGGACAAATGAGAAGTAAGTCTCTTTTTATATTGTTGTTCTGCATTTGTTCCGCTTATGCCACAGATTATGACATGCTTATTGACCTGGAGCGTGCTGTTGATTCTGACTTTTCAGAACTTAATGTGGAGGAGGTTACTGATGATGTGGAGGATATGAAGGAGAGACTCTCCTTTTTAGTTGAAAACCCTATAAACCTTAATGTCGCCACAAGAAATGAATTGGAGGCACTTCCTTTTCTAAATATAACTCAAGTTGAAAATCTGCAGGAATATATTTTTGACTACGGCTCCATGAAAACCATTTATGAACTTGCTCTTATTGAAGGTTTTGACCCTGTTACAATAAGAATGATGCTGCCTTTTGTGGTCGTAAGGCCTACTGAAACTTTTAACAGGTTCTCTTTCAAGAATATAGGCAAATACGGCAAATCACAATTGACTGTTAAGGCAAACGGAACTGTGCAACCTTCAGCGGAGTATACTGACGGAAAGTATTTAGGAAAGCCTTACGGTCTGTCTATAAAGTATTTCTTCAAACATAAGAATTTCAGTGTAGGGTTATTAGGTGCAAAATCTGAAGGAGAGCCTTTTGACTTTAAATATAACAAGGGTTTTGATTTCTATAGCGGACATATTGCCTTTATGAATCTTACAAAACACATAAAGGGTATATTTATCGGTGATTATAAATTAAGTTTCGGGCAAGGTTTGGTAATGAGATCCGCCTCCTCTTTTTCAAGTTCCGCCTTTGGCTCAAATGTAATTTTCAGTGATAATGTCAAGCCCTCATACAGTACTACTGAAACGGGGTATTTTAGAGGGTTGGCTCTCTCTTTTAGCGGCAAAAGATATAATATAAACATTTTTACATCGCACACTCAATACAATAAGAACGAAGGTTATCACCGCACTGTTTCTGATTTTGAAAAAAGATATAAGACCCCTTCCTATATATTGGGTGGAAATTTCAGTTTTTTCAACCGATACTATAAAGTGGGCTTTACCGGATATTATGATTTTGCTGACAAATCATTTAATGTAGGTATTGACTATATGTTCAGTATAAAAAGGTTTAAGTTTGCCGGTGAGACCGCTTTTGACCGCAATTTCAAGTTTGCCACCATCAATACCTTGACTATTCTCTGCAGTGATAACTTTTCATTTACATCATTGTTCAGGTATTATCCTGTGGGATTTACCTCTAAATTAGGAAATGCCTATTCAAGAAATTCGCTAAATGGTGAAACGGGACTGTTTTTGGGATTTGAGGCATCGCCGTGGATAAATTGGAAATTCACTTTACTGTCTGATATTTTTAATATCGATGCCATTAAATCCTCTGTGAAGAAGCCTTATTCTGGTTTTAATGTTAATTTTAAGGCTTTGTATTCACCTGCCGAAAATAATGAAGGTTATTTTAAATATAATGTAATAAATAAGGAGAAAAAAGGCGGAACATATTATAAGCACTCCTTTACATTTAATTACTCTGTTCTTCTTAATAAGCAGATAACCATTAAATCAACTATTGCCGCAAATTATTATAACAAATCTTTTGGTTACCTTTTATCGTTCAGTGGTGGTTGGGAAACTAAAAACAATCTTTTTTCTTTTATTTCAGGTGCCTCTTTTTTTGATGTTCCTAATTATGATAATGTAATTTACAATTATGAACCAACTATACTCTATGGTTACTCTTCTCCGCAGTTTTATGGGATAGGATGCAGATTCTATATTATACTTAAGGTTAATCCTATAAAGTATATGTCTATAAATGTTAAAGTGTCAGATACTTACTATTTTAACAGTATTGATGCTCATAAAACTAAAATTGAAACAATTTTCAATTATAAGTTTTAACTTAATTTTAACATGGCATCAATTGGTTTTATTGCCTCTTTTCTTAATTTTTCATCTATAATTATTTCCGGCGATTCATTTTTAATACATTGGTATAGTTTCTCCAATGTGTTTTGACGCATATATTCACATTTGTTACACTCTATATTGTCTTCTTCAATAGGAGCGGCTATAAATTCTCTATCCGGATATTTTATTTTCATTTGGTGCAGTATTCCACATTCTGTAACCACTATGAATTTTTTTGCTCTACTTTTTTCTACATAATTCAGTATTGCTAATGTGCTTCCTGCAAAATCTGCAAGTTCCGTAACCTCTTTTTTACATTCAGGATGAACCAATATCTCTGCATCGGGGTTCTTTTTCTTTATTTCTTTTATTTTATTGTATGAAAATCTTTGATGTACATGACAACCTCCATCCCAAAGAAGCATATTTCTTCCTGCCACTTTATTTATGTAACCTCCTAAATTCTTATCTGGCCCAAATATCAATTTTGCATCTTTTGGTAACGAATCAACTATTTTTTTTGCATTTGATGAGGTTACCACTATATCTGTAAGTGCCTTAACTTCTGCCTTTGTATTTACGTATGATATAACTTTATAATCAGGATGTTCTTCTTTTAGTTTTTTTAAGTCTTTTGGATTACAACTATCGGCAAGTGAACATCCTGCTGTAATATCCGGTATCAATACCTTTTTATTTGGTGAAAGTATTTTTGCGGTTTCTCCCATAAAGTTAACTCCACATACCACTATTATATCTTCCTTCACATTTACAGCAATTTTAGCAAGTGCAAGTGAATCTCCTATATAATCCGCTACATCTTGTATATCATTATCTTGATAATAGTGTGCCATTATACAGGCATTTTTCTCTTTTTTCAGTTTTAATATCTCTTCTTTTAGATTCATATTATTATTTATTTTTATTTTTTCAGAAAAA
>JAZUKL010000110.1:0-8443 GCA_045643245.1 Candidatus Enterocola sp. | reverse complement strand
GAGGTATTCATACAGCGTACTACGGCTTATATGATACACAGGCCATATAAAGTGGCGATAGATATATTCCGTTGACAAGCCAATCTTCTGTTTCTCTACAAACAGTTCATTCACCTTCTTTATCCGAAGCAGTAGATTTTTGCGTGTATAAGCCATTTTATAGGATTTATTTCTCTTTTATCATCTCCACAACCTCTTTCCAGCCAGGGAAGCCCCCAATGTTGTGGTCGTCAATATACACATCAGCATAGACCTTCCCGAAATCCCTGCCGCCGTATATCTCTATCTGTCTGGGACACTCGTCATTGATGCGGTTGAACGGAATCTTGTTTTCCACCATCCAGTTCACGGCATCAATAAGGTCACGCCCCTGACGGCAAGTCCACACTATTATGTAGTGTCCGCATCTCTTTAGTTCAGCAAGAGCCTCTCTAACACCAGGCATCTCACCCTCAATAACAGGGAATGAGGTCCGGGCAATAGTCCCATCAAAATCAACGGCTATGATCATTCTTCACAAAAGGTTTGACGGTAATGCGCACATCATAATGTTTGTCCACCAGCCCGGAACCAAGGCACACCGGGCACTTCTCCCCAGAGGCAAGAGTGCCGTAACCTTTACAGTTACGGCAGGTCTCCCTCTTGTCATATTCAGTCCTTGTTGTCCTCGATTCCATTTCTTTTTCTTAGATTTGTGATGTCACATAACAGGCGTGTGATCATCTCATTTGCCTCCTCAAGTTGCTCTGACAACACTAATGCCCTTATTATTGCAACAAGTGCTATCAGTGACATTATAATCATAATAACAATATATACGCTTTCCATAACGGTGTCCTCCTAACAATTGGTCATATTCAAGTTCACAGGCATCCACTCATTACTTTTCTCGTCCTTAACCTCAACCTTCACAAACTGCTTGGTCTTGACAGGACGGTAAGCGTCACGTATGACACGCATTCCCTCAATGAAATTCTCATCGCCGGTCTCCTGTGCCATCTTCTCCAGGCGGAGCACGTTCTGAGCCTTCAGCTGACCGCCCTTGGAACGCTCCTGCAGCAGTGTGTTCACCATATCGGCAAGCTGGCGGCTTTTGTCATCAGACGCCAAGCTCTCAATGTATCTCTTCACCATATCAACCCCCTCCGTGTAGGTGTCATCATAGTTGTCATTGGTGTTGTAACCCAACGTAATACGCTTGTTTGCATCTGAATTAGTGAATGTGTCTGTGAAGCGTCCGTCTCTAAAGGACTTGCGTCCGCGGAATAGTTCCTCCTTCATCTCTATGACAGTTCTAAAACTGTCAATGATTTCATTTTTAGCCTTACTCATAACAGAACTAACGTCACGTGCTTTTATTACACTGTCCTCAACAACACTGTCCACAAGGTCTTTGTAAGCCTTGATGTCATTGGCTTTCTTTGCCTCCGCTTCTTTTTTTGCCTGTTCGGAGCGTAATGCATTTAACTGCTCAAATTCCTCCGCCGTCATCTCAACGGTAATTTTTGATTTCTCTTGTTCCATAATTTTTTAAATTTTAGGTTTGACTTATTTGTTTAACAATATTATCTCAAGATGGAAGACCGCTTTGCGGCTGTGTCAGGTTTATCAGACTATTGTTAGCAGTTAGCACAGCGACGGCCTTAATGTCATTGCAACGTTTTTTAAACGCATTGTAAAGACTCTTTAACCGGTCATTAGGTATGGAGTTGAAGTTGTCCGCACCTGCGGCACGACAGGCTATGCGTCTCGCCGTATAAACGCTCTCGTCACGTTTCATCAGACGCAGATACTCACATACGGCGGCAATAAGCCTTTTACGCCATACATCAGCATTGCTTGGATTAACAAGCCGGTCAAGCGTGTAGATTAGGTCTGTCAGTTGGTGAGCGTCAAGGTCAGCACTTGACTCTACACCATAGTTGTCAATGAGCATCTGGTGACGCTCATCCTCCGTCATACCAAGACGGTGAGCCAGGGCGTGATATGTCCGCCTCATACTCTTCTCTTGTTTTTCAATTGCTGTCATCATAGTTTCACATTTTTGTAAGGTTATACTCATTGGCGCCTTCCTCCCAAATGGTGTAGTCGGCACCACCCACACCATTCTCCTTGTCCTCATATCTTGTAGTGATAAAAGCCTTGTAACCCTCAACCCTTATTTTCACATCAGAGTTGTAACGTATGTATTGGGCGATTGAGCCCTTTGGCTCTCCATTCCTCTCGTGGCTCACAAAAACAAACAGTTTGTCCGGGTAACTCTGCAACAGGTTCACATAGTCACATAGTTTGAAACCCTGCCAGTAATGGAGTGAGTCAACAATTATAATGTCCGGAGAACGCTTCTTATCAAGCCTCAGACGCAGGTCGGCAAGAGTCTCTTTCTCTATTAGCATTATGTTGTTGCCGGCATCAGCCATTCCCACTCTGTTCCACGCAACTTGAAAGCTCAAACACAAACCCTGCTCCAATGAGTTGTACGCCACTTTCCTGAATTGTGAAACATACTTTGCGAGTTGCAGCATAAAAGTTGTCTTTCCGCTTCCGCTGCCTCCCCATACAATCCAGCTTCCACGCAGTTCCGGTCTGCCGAACGAGGCAAGCCACTCACCTTCAAACTCAGCAACATTGAACCTGGCGTTCAAGACATTCCTGTTACTTATAGTCTTGCCCATAATTATTGCAAAGAAGAGGATTTAGCAGCGTGTACAAGGCGTTTTACTCGTCTTAAATCACACTCAGACTCATCAACAATCCTATCAATCCTTACGGCATCGGATATTCCGTTGGCAACGCAAACCGCCGCTATATCTTCAGCATTAACCTGCTGCATCGGTATAAACTTTCTGCCACAACGGCTGTAAATCTCTTTGTAACCTTTCCTGTTGCACCTTACGCCTTTCTTTATCCTCTTCTCAAGATAGTCAGTGGCACACATTACAATTCCGCAATGGTCTTCCAAATGGTTATATAGGCTTATGAAAAAGTAAAGCACCTGGTCGCTCAGCTTGTCTGCCTCATCAAGAACCAGAAGCGGGTTCTCCTTGCGTTTCAGGTTGTAAAGTATCTCACTCATCATCTCACTTACTGTGCAACCGGTGTAATCCACACCCATATTCTGAAGCAGTTCCGTCATAAAGTGCTTACGGTTCCAATATTCCGAGCAACTGAGGTTATAGACGTTCTGATGGCTGCGAGCGAATGTCTTGATAGCCTCGCTCTTTCCACATCCGGCATCACCCGTGACGGCAAATACAAGACTGTTCTCCTGTGCGTCTGTGAGCAGTTGAACCATACGCTTGTATCCTCTTGTTTCAACAACCACCCACTTGCGGTTGTCGTACCCAATCTGAGTGGCAATGTTACGCCACATCTCATCCGTTATCAAATCCCAATTACCGTTAAGCAGTTGGCTTATTGTGGCGGAACTTACTCCCTTTAGGCTGTTTGCCGCCTTGTTCTGGCTGCCCATACGCTCGCAGTATTCTGCAAGGGCTGTCTTGATGTTCTCTTTTTCTTGAATTTTCATAATTATCAGTATTAAAAATTAATATAAGTCAAATAGGTTTGAGTCTTCATCACTCTTTTGTAGTTTTGCTTCCGGAGCAGGGTTTGGAAGAATCTTGTTTAGGTCAATGACCTCATTCCCACGTTTTATGTTCTTGCGGTCCTTATGTTGTCCGTTGCTGTCACAGATTAACATACGGCTTAATAGTGGGTCTAACTCATTTGCGTGTTCGGCCATCAGCCTCTCTGTTGTTTCCCAGGCCTTGCCTAACCTCTCCGTAATATGAGCCCCCAACTTCTTGTTGAATTGTGCCACACGTGCCAGTTGCTCCGCATCACCTTCTTTACGCTCAGCCAATGCCATCGGCTGCACGTATTTCTCCTCAAGCATAAATCTATGACTTCCGTCTTCGCTTACCGCAAGTATGTGCTTAGTGTCGGCAGGGTCATATTTCACCGTCCATTTTATGTGTGACAGTTGGCGGAACCGGATGTCAAAACAGTCATAGTCTCTCTTTTCGCCCTCAATTGTAGGCCTTAGACCGCTTGCCTCTATTGTGTTCTTATACCCTGTCTCACAACCAAAATTGAGCAGATATTGCTCATCGCTCAATTCAAGTTTATACTCGTCAGGCAGGTTGGCGAACATAGCCACATATTGGTCATGCAGACGCTTGCGCTCACTCTCTATTATGAACACCAGTTGTGATGCGCAGCCTTCTCTGTCGGGGAATTTATGTCTCAAATCATTTAGTGCCTCTGTATTGGGTTGCTTGTCCTTGCTGCTGGTTATGCCGAATCCGCTCCAGTTTGGCATAAACTGACAATAGCGTGTGTTGATGTCGCCAAAATACGGCTCTATAACCTTTGCTTTGGCGTTATGGACACGCGCAGGTGTGACTTTGTTTCCAATGACATCATACAGAGGTTTCATAGTCTTCATAGCGTAATGGTCACTCTGGAACTGGTTGGTCCTGTATCTATGTCCAAACAGTTCCGCAGTGTGGTTTACGGCATTACGCAGCGCCTCTTTAATCAGTGAAGGATTCTCGTGCTCACCAATTGCGTAACCTATAGGATAATTTATGCAGGTGTCAAGAACAACCACCATTGTAAGTCTGTTGTTGTACGTGGTAACACTATGCCCGGCTTTGTTTGTCACCACTTGTTGGTAAAGAAGTTCCGCATCCCATCCGTCAGCAGTCCAGAACAGAAGAGGTGCTGTTGGCCTGCTCCTTTTAACGGTCATACTTTTGCCGGAATTGAACGCAATCATTCCGTGTCTGCCGGCAGCCGATTCAAGGTCAAATTTCTCACGGTACCGAGATATAGTACCGGCACATATCTGCTTCCAACCCATCTTTGACGCTATGCAGTTGAACAACTCGCTTATCTGAACATCGTTGAGATTACGGCGGTCTGCTATAAGACGTAACAACACATCTTCTTTTGTCTCCGAGTCTATTACAGCCGCGTGCCTGTTCATAAACCTGCCGTTTATCAGAGCCTCATAACCGTTTTCCAGATACAGGCGGTATTTCTCTTGCAGACGTGCGGCATTAAGAGGAAGAGAGTTCGGCCACTTGTCAGCGATGCGGGGGAGAGCCTTGGCGACCTTGCTCCAGAACTCGCCTTTTTTCACGTGCTTGCCATTCTTTCCTCTCTGACTTTGACAACGCTCAAAAATACGCTTGCAGCAGTTAAGAATGGCTGCGTTGTTGGAATATTCAATTCTTTTATAATCAGGCAAGTGTCTGCCGTCTGGTAGTGTGTATGCGTCAAACCAGGCTATTGCCGCTCCATCTGTCTCTATGGCGTCAAGCAACGGTTTTGCCTCACTCTGTGCCTTCAGGTCAGGGTACCTGCGGTACACCTCCACCTTGTATTTGGTTGGCAGGCTCTCAACAGAGTATAGTGCGGGAGTCTCAAAACAAGCACGACGTATACGTTCCGCACTTCCACGTTGTCCTAATTTTCGCAATGTTTCTATTGCTATAATGCCTTGTAGGTCATTGGCTGTCGCACACAATATGTTATTATAGTACTCCAATTTTATTTATCTTTGGAAAATTTTATTTATGGGAAGTTCTTATTATCAAGAGTTGGACTATGGGTCCGATAAAACATTAATTAAAGGGATTCAGCATAAATGTGTATGTTCTGAACATCATCTTAGAAGCCGTTTACAGAGCGATTATGATTCTGACGGTACTAATGTTTATATAGTCAAATGCTGCTGTCTTCAATTTGCTAAAGAAGTGGCGGCAACGCTCTACAGCACTGGCACAATTAGAAATGTATACCTCGAACCCAAAACAGGCCTCACCTCCGTCAGAAAGGTTTTTACATACAAACATTCTACAACCATCTGAGTGCTTCCAGCAATAGCGCTGGCACGCAATCTTTTCAGAGTCCGACAAGTTCCTGTAAGGAGCTATTGTTACACACTTAAGTCTGAACTCCACACCGGAGGGCGATATATATTGTGTATTCATTTTTGTTCCTCCTTTCTTACAAGGCAGTTTGCAGCTTCTGCACATTGCTGCTCCAGAGTTTCAACCATACCAATTGTCACGTTGCGCTCTATAACCTTTATGTCATTGTCAACTGTCACGGTGGCAGTAGAAGAATGAATGTCAACAACAAGCTTTACACGGCCGTCAAGCCAACTTATTGTCATTGTCTTTGTAGGGTGGTTTGAGTGCGTGCACTCTGCATTTAATAAATTTTCCATAATAAAATAGTATTAATAGTTAATAAGTTTCCAATCCTATGGATTTGGAGGTGGCGTAGCTCCTAGTTTTAATATGTGGCTACAATTCACACATTTGTTTATCCACCTCCATTCCATATCCCCTCGCAATCATTTGTATCAGGCTTTTTGACCAAGCACCCTAAGTACCTTCCGAGGCCTCCTTGCAGTGTGTGTCTGTTGATGTTTCATATACAGTGCCTCCAAAATCATTGATGGCTGCTGCTCTAATCCTGTCGGCAAACTTTGACCGTGTCTCAAACTTTAATGCTCTACGAACCGTATTATGGCTTGTGCCAAACATATCCCTAAGTTTGGTCTGTTTGCTGAATGGTAATATTATTCTCTTATTCATTCTATTTCGTCTCCGTATTTATTTTTTTCTTATATTTGTCCGCAGTGTTACACTGTGTAACTTTTCTGCAAAGATAGGGACTATTTTCTAATTTACAAAAAAAATAATGGACTTTTTTCTATTAAAATATGAAGGCAATTGAAAGAATATATCAAATAATTGAGTGTCAACATAATAGTATCGCTGAGTTTGAAAGAAGAAATTCGCTATCTAATGGATATTTAGGTAAAATGAGGAAAAGAAACGCAGATATTGGGGAATCTATTTTAGTTTCTATATTAGAAAATTGTCCTGAAATATCTGCCGAATGGCTATTAACAGGAGAAGGAGATATGCTCAAAATTGCAAATGCTACTGAAGAGCCTATCAGTAATTCATTGTGCAAAGAGTGTGCTTTGCTTAAAACAAAAGATGAGTTAATTGAAACTCAACGTAAACTAATTCAATCCTTAGAAAATCAAATGGGCATTAAATGAGTTCACCATACCTGTTGAACATACCTTTAAACACAAATAGCGTATAATCAAATGGTTATACGTTATTTTATTATTAAAACACGGTGCAAAAGGGGTGCTTTTAACTTAATTATTGACACTTTTTCACCATTTTTAGAACTGTTAGGGGTATTATATTGATGAATTTTGAAAAGATTTTGTCCCGCCATTTGTCCCGCCATCTGTCCCTCCATTCAGAAATTTTTAACTTTCAATCATCTTTTAAGATAAAAAAGATAGTAGTTACAACGGTCAGTTGTATTATAACACATAAATTGTGCCTAAAAACCAATTAAAGACCGTTTAAAGCCATTTTTCGCTTTTATTTGAGAGTACCATACCATAACATCAGAAAGAGATGGAACAGTCTCTTTTTTTGCAAAATAAATAAGAAGATAATCCGCTTCATCAATAGCCTTTTAGACACTTGAAAGGCATATCGCCATCAACTATGCCGTGTGATGGAGAACCATAGTACAAGAAAAGCAAAGCACAATACAAGCCTATGCACAAAAAATGGCATCAAGTCAGCCAAAAATGCCAACCTAATGCCAAGCAAAAGCACAATTTTTTCACATTTGGTTTGTACGCCACTAACGCACTCAAAACCGCACAACTAACACAAAATCAACACCTTTCACCTAATCACCCAACATCTTTAAATTTTACATTTGGTTTTTACCCCCATAGAAGCACTTTTAATGAACACAGATGAACCCAAGTAATAGGTATAGTAATCGTTTCTCGAAATATCTGTGTGTGCCGTGTTATCCGTAAAGGTGTAGTCTGCGTAAGCAGAAAAGCATAAAAAGGTGTTAATCACCAGAATAAGCAGTAGATTCTTTTTCATATATATTATTTTTTTATATGTTTTACACAATTATACAAGTGCAAAGTTAAATAAAAATTTCTAAATGCAAACGCTTTAATAAGAAATCTGCTGATTTTTTGATTCCTGATTTGAAATGTTACGCATTTGGCACATAGAACCTCGGAAATTTGACACTTTAGCAGCCTCGGGGGGGGCGGTAGCCGGCCATTAAAAAATACGGACACTACTTACTTACGTCTTCAAATTCGTGCAAATTTAGTATCTGTTCGTCTTTGTTTAATTTTCTAAACTGACGATTTTTTGATATAAGAAGTTGATATATTTGGTCTTTGGGAAACTGGGCTAAAACTGCATTTTTTTTGCGATTTTAGCCCGGTTTCTCATTGCCCAATATCACTTCTTGCGGTGTGCGAATCTGGGTTTTCCAGCAGATTTTGCTGAATCAGACTCCATTATCTTAACGCAGTCAGCGTATGTAAGGTTAGCCGGGTCTGTGCCTTTTG
>JAZUKL010000109.1:0-18373 GCA_045643245.1 Candidatus Enterocola sp. | reverse complement strand
GTAGGCATATTTTGCCTTTGCCTGAAAGCCTAATTTGCCGTCAATGTATGTTTGCTTGTATGAAGCCTGAGCAAAAAAATTGTCATCCCATTGGCGTTGGGAGTGGGAGAAGACATTACGGGCTATGTAGCCTGGCAATCCTCTGTCTGAATAGTAATTATATACCTTTGCATTCCACTCTCCGTTTTTTACTGAACCAAAGAGTGCTGCTTCTGTTCTAACTGCTTGAATATCTGCGTTCTGTCTTATGGCGGTGGTATCATACAAGGTTGTTCCGTCAGGAGCGGTCTTCTTGTAACGGAATTTATATTTGCCGTTTGAGTAGGTGTATTCAGCACTAAGTGTAAGTATTACAGACTTCCCCAATTTTTGGCTGTAGGTAATACTTGGATTTGCAAGACCAAAACTGCCTGCCTTCATCTTTACATCAACAGTGTAACCTTTGCCATTACTAAATGAAGGTCTTTTAGTTGTTATGTATATGGTTCCTGCCGCCCCGTAGTCCTTTGCACATTGCAGTCCGTCTCCCTTTTGTCCGTTATAAAGGTCTATTGCCTCTATGTTGTCAAGTGAGAACCGTCCTAAATCCACTTGTCCGTTTTGTGCATTTCCAAGTTGAATGCCGTCATAGAAAACACCCATCTGGTTAGTACCCATAGAGCGGACATTAATTGTCTTTATGCCACCTACGCCACCGTAATCCTTAATCTGCACTCCGGAGAAAAACCTTATGGCGTCAGCCACACTCTGACAGCCAAGGTTCTCTATTACCGTTGAATCCATACGCTGAAACGGCACAATATCCCTGCGTATTCTCTTTGGAGAGAAACACACCTCCTGCAGTTCATACACTTTGGTGGTGTCAATCTCCGCACTCCACAAATGTAGCGGGGAAGTTAAGAGCAACAGTAATATGAGGTTTTTAGGGTACATTATTATTTTAGTGGACAGTGGACAGTGGACAGTTAGGTGGGGCACTGTCAACTGTCAACTATCAACTGTCAACTATTTAAAGGTTATAGCGTACGGAATATCTCCTGCGGTCTTAGTCCACTGCTTTTTGCCTTCTGAACTGTAGCAGGTAACGGTGCCTGGTGTTACATAATCCGCCGCATCACACACATAGAAATTACCATTTCTGGAATCTATGGCAATGTTACTTGGATTTTGCATCTCTTTCTCAGTTCCGTCTGTTATAGGAGAGCCACCTAAAGCGTATGTTGCCAAATCTATTGTGTAGAAATTGTATGTGGTGTTCCAAGACTCATCATACTCTTGTGTAAAGCAGTAGCACTTGCCGTTATAAACATCCATTCCCAATACAGGAATATCAAAACTCTTGACCACTGTTTCTGACACAGGGTCAAAGACAACTAAATGCCCTGGCACATCAATATAATTACCAAAAGAGCTGATTAGCAGTTTGCCATCATCTGTGGGGCGTACTTTTGACATATTCAGGGCAACATCTATCTGTTTGGTCTCTGTAAAAGCAGTCATATCAATTACAGAGAGTTTATTGCTGTATCCGTGGTCATAATCCCCCTCATTGGCAACATACATATTTGTACCCACAAACGCCATCTCTTCAGGGCAGACACCAACCGTACACTTACGGGTTATGGTAAGGCTTGTGGTGTCTATCTCAGTCACAAAGCCGTTATTAAAGCCATTGTAAGAGGTTACATACACCTTGCCGTTGTAGAAATTAACGTATCGGCAACTGTTTACTGTTATTGAAGCCAAATGTTTTGCGGTAGAGGCATCAGCCACCTCCACTAAATTGGAGCCGTTAACGGTAATGTACAACTTGCCTCCGTAAACCTTGACATCATTGCCTGTATCACCAAGCCCAAGGGTTACTGACGGGTCAAAAACATTGTTCTTGTAGGTGCCGCTAACATAGTCAAAGCAGTCAAGCGATGCCTTGTTTGTTCCCATCGCTCCTTGATTAAGAACATAAAAGCCCGTTTTGAGAACAACGTCTTCAGGAACCTTAGGTTCTTCAGGGGCTTTAGGTTCATCTTTTCTACACGATGAAAAACTTAGCACAATAAGTGCCAATAACGCAAAAATAGAAAGTCTGTTTGCTTTCATAATGGTAATGAGGATATTCAGGAGCCTCTCTGTCTGTGTCCCATTCCACGGGGACGTTAAACATTAGGTGATATGGTCTTTTTTATTATTTTGGTTTGCTTTGGCTTTGTTTTTGTATCTTACTTATATTCACTCAGTCACGTAGTACACACTACGCTCCCTCGCTCATATCAGTAATCTTCTAAAAACAAATCTCAAACCAATCTCAAAAAAACAAAAGAACATATCACATGAAATTTGGCAGGTTTTCTGACTTGGCTCATCTCCTTTAGCCTTCCCAAGCCTTACGGCTCAGTGGCAAGTGTGGTAAGGAGATTCATTTAACCCATAACGGGTTGAACCTTACAGCAGCGGGACTGTTCAGGATTCTCACCTGATTCCCTTAGCCTAAATTCCTATTGCAAAAATACATCTATTTTTACAACTTTGCAAATTATTTTTTTCTGCAAAAAAATGCAGACTTTTATTCGTAGCGTGCAATTGCCGGCACGCTCTCATTATGCATATTATCAACTGCAGTAACAGCAAACTGCTTGCAAAGAGCGTATGAGTTTTCAGGCAATACAAACTCCTTGTTAGCAGTAAAGCCAAGCAAAGCATTAACATTATTTACATCAACCGTTTCACCTTCATCAAACATATAAACAGCGTAAAATCTGACCACATCCTTTGGCGATGTTTCAGGCGTAGACTCCCAACGCAGCATTGGGGCGGAACCCATAAGGTCAAACCTTAAATCTATAGGAGCCGATGGAGCAGTAGTGTCCAAATCAGGGTAAATTGGCAGTAAGGCAGGTTTTGTTTGATATACAAGACTTAGTGAATCCTGCACATTGCCCATGTTTCCAAGAATCATTTTACCACTGAAGAAACAGTTTCCCTCCACTTTCCTAATCTCCCTTGAAAGAGTAAGTTTGCGTTTGAACTGTTGATATGTGCGTGAAACGTCCTGTCCTACATACAATTTGCAGGGAGCAAGTGTATTTTGAGCCCACCAATTAATTAAAGTGGTGTAATCGGCGTTTTTGTGACCATCCTCCCAATAAAGTTGTGGAATACAGTCATTTATCCAACCATTTTTAACCCAAAGCATTACATCTGCATACAACCCATCATAACAAGAAAGCCCGTTAGTGGCACTTCCGTCCTCATATTTGTTTTTGTTTCTATAAATTCCAAACGGACTGATGCTGAATCTGACCCAAGGCTTGACACTGTGAATTGTGTCTGAAACCTCATGAATAAGACGGTTTACATTATCTCTTCTCCAATCTGCACGCTGGTCTTTAGTGTAGCCGGCAGGTATTCCGTACTTTTTGAATGTCTGTTCATCGGGGAACTTAAGACCCTTTATAGGGTACGGATAAAAATAGTCATCAAAGTGAATTGCATCAACGTCATATCTTGACACAACATCTTTTACTATATTACAAATGTATTGTCTGCACTCTGGAACGCCGGGATTAAAAAGCAACATTGTTCCGTACGATACAAACATATAACGCTTGTCAGCATAAATATGCCCTGGTGCCAACGGCTTTGACTTATTAATGTTTGCCCTATAAGGATTCATCCAAGCATGAAACTCCATACAACGCTTATGACACTCATCTATCAGAAATGCCATAGGGTCAAAATCAGGGTCATCAGGTGCCTTGCCTTGCTCTCCTGTAAGATAACGGCTCCAAGGCTCAATATCAGACTTATAGAAAGCGTCAGCCTCTGGCCTTATCTGAAACAGCAGTACATTGAACCCGCATTTTTGGAATATGTCAAGTTGCTTGCGTAGGGTGTCCTTTATTTGCTCCGATGTCAAATCAGCAAAGTAGTTTTGATCTATGGTATGCACCCATACTCCGCGGAACTCCCTTTTAGGTGTAGGGTCATACGGCTTATAGGCATCATCTACCGCTTGGGCGAACAAACCCAAGGAAAAGAAAAACAGTAATGTTATTAGAATGTTGCGTTTCATAATCTTTTTAGTGGACAGTGGACAATGGACAGTTGACAGTTATATTCGTTCTTTTGTCGTTCTTACTATAGAAATTAACAATTTTAGAATATCGGAACAATCTTTTATTATTGATTTATATACAGTGTCATCTATATAATCACTATCGTGTAACAATTGTAACCAATACTCCGTTTCATTGGCTTCTTTTAGGGCTATATTCATTTTATTCAAGAAATCAGCTTTACTTTGTGCGTGTTCAGCCTCTCTACACATAGCTCCAATGGATGTTCCACTACGTAGCAACTGTTTTGACAAAATAAATTCCCGTTGTTCGTCAGTTAAATATTTATAAGCATTAATTATCCTTAATGCAAATTTATAAGTCTTATTATATATCGCACTATCCATATTTTCTATTCATTGTCCACTGTCAACTGTCCACTGTCAACTCTTGTATCGCCCGAGCAAGTCTCTGCAAAGTTTCAGTTTTTCCAAGCAATGTTGTTATCTCAAACATGTGCGGACCTTTGCCCTCGCCAACAAGACATAGACGAAAAGCGTTCATAATGGTGCCTGTATTGTACTCCTTGTCTGCAATCCACTGCATTACAACCTTCTCCGTATTTTCAAGAGAGAAGTCATCAATGCCCTCAAGCACAGCATACAGTTCCTTCATATCATTAGGAGAACTCTCTTTCCAACGCTTCTGACGCGTCTTCTCATCATACTCTGTAGGTGCAATGAAGAAGAAGTGAATCTGCTCCCAAAAGTCAGATGGGAATGTGCAGCGGTTTTTTGTATAACTTACGGCAGTAACCAACTTATCCATTGGGCAATCAACACCATATTTGGCAAGTATCTGAGGTTTAATAAGTTCTGCAAGAGTTTTATCATCTTTGTTCATAAGATACTGATGATTGAACCACTTGCACTTTTCATAGTCAAATTTGGCACCTGACTTGCTTACACGGCTGAATGAGAATCGTTTAATAAGCTCATCAATTGTAAAGAACTCCTCATCACCCTCAGCATGCCAGCCAAGCAGTGCAAGGAAATTTACAACAGCCTCAGGAAAATAGCCTGCCTCTCTGTAGCCTGATGACTTCTCCCCTGATTTAGGGTCAAACCAATCAAGCGGAAATACAGGGAATCCAAGACGGTCACCGTCTCTTTTGCTCAGTTTTCCGTTTCCGTCAGGTTTCAAAAGAAGCGGAAGATGTGCAAACTGAGGCATTGTATCCGCCCAACCAAGATACCTGTATAGCAATACATGAAGCGGTGCTGACGGTAGCCACTCCTCTCCCCTGATTACATGGGTAATGCCCATAAGATGGTCATCAACAATGTTTGCAAGGTGATATGTAGGCAGATTGTCGGCACTTTTATAAAGCACCTTATCATCAAGAATTGAGGAGTTTATGGTAACTGTACCACGTATCATATCCTCAAGCGTAATATCTTCATTTGGGGTTATAAGGCAACGCACCACATACGGAGTTCCCTCCGCAACAAGCCTTTTTGCTTCATCATTGCCTAAAGTAAGGGAATTACGCATAGAAAGACGCGTGGTGGCATCGTATTGGAAATTCTTTATCTCCTGACGTTTTGCTTCCAACTCCTGCGGAGTGTCAAAAGCAATGTACGCCTTCCCGTTGTCAAGCAGATAATCAACATACTTGCGGTATATCTCCTTACGCTCACTTTGGCGTACCGTTGCAGCACCGTCCTTTATGCCTTCATCAAACTTAATGCCAAGCCATGTCAACGCCTCTATTATGTACTTTTCTGCTCCTGGCACAAATCTGGTTGAATCTGTATCTTCAATACGGAGAATCATATCGCCTCCGTTCTGCTTGGCAAACAGATAGTTATACAATGCTGTACGTACACCGCCAATATGCAGCGGACCTGTAGGACTTGGTGCAAAACGCACTCTTACTTTACTCATAATTTCCTTGAAAATTAGAAACAATCCACAAAGATACAATATTTATTTTGCTAATTAAAATAATTGTTGTAAATTTGCAGTCCGAAAACATCGCGGAGTGGAGCAGTGGTAGCTCGTTGGGCCCATAACCCAAAGGTCGTTCGTTCGAATCGGGCCTCCGCAACTGAGAGGACTTGCCAAAAAGCAAGTCCTTTTTTTTGTACGCAACCAATAATTATGTATCTTTGTAGTGCAAAAAATTAGAAGATGCACAAGCCACGTTTCAAAAAGAATAGCAAATTGCCCTTCCTCAAGCGTATAACCACACGCTATAAGGTGTCAATCATTAATGAGAACACCCTTGAGGAGACCGGCAACCTTAAACTTTCTGCGTTAGGGCTTTCCCTTTCCGTTTTTCTGCTTATTGGCGTTACGCTTGTTGTTTTTTCTGTAATTGTACTTTACACACCACTTAGAAACCTTCTTCCTGAGCATATTGATGACAACGTACGTGTGCAGGTTGTTGAAGATGCTATAAAAGTTGACTCTCTTACAACTGTTGTACAGTTGCAGAATGACTACATCGATGTTTTGAAAGGAATCATAAGCGGTGATGTAAAACTTGACACCACCGATACAGAAACCAGCAAACTTATTGTAGCCAAAAGGGAGGAACTTCTTATGGAGAAGAGTGAAGCGGAAAAAGAGTTTGCCGCCAATTTTGAAGAGGCAGAGAAGTACAACATTGCAAACCGCACACAATCTGAAAATTCCATTATGTTTTTTCGTCCTGCCGCAGGAATAATAACGCAAGAGTTCAATCCTGTATCGGGGAGTTATGGAATTGAAATAACAACAAGCCCCGATGCGTCAGTATCGGCGGCATACAAAGGATTGGTTTTCAATGTAGGATATGACTTTAGCCACGGATATTATGTGGAGATTGCACACCCTAATAACTTTATTTCAATATATAAGGGGCTTGAAATTATTTTTGTAAAATCAGGTATGGAAGTTAAGACAGGGCAGGTTTTAGGCACTGTTTATGACACAGACCCCGATACAAAACCTATGGTTCATTTTGAACTTTGGAATAACACGCAACCTCAAAACCCAATGAACTACATAGTTTTTGAATAATGAAACGTATTGCAATTTTAGGCTCCACAGGTTCCATTGGCACGCAAACCTTACAGGTAATTGCTGACAATGCTGACAAGTTTGAGGCCTTTGCCTTAACTGCCTACAACAATGCAGACCTGCTGATAGAGCAATCGTTGAAATTCCGTCCCAAATATGCAGTGATGGTTAAGGAGGAGAACTATACTGTTGTTTCTGAAGCACTTAAAGACACGGACACCACTGTTCTTTCAGGAATACAAAGCGTTTGCAATGTAGTGGAGATGAATGAGGTAGATATGGTTCTTACTGCAATGGTTGGCTACGCAGGTCTGAGACCAACCATTTCAGCCCTTCAAAAAGGCAAGACCATAGCACTTGCAAACAAAGAGACTATGGTGGTTGCTGGAGACCTTATGTGCAGGCTTCAAAAACAGTTTGGCAGTAAAATTCTGCCTGTTGATTCTGAACATTCTGCCATTTTCCAATGTCTTGAAGGTGAGCGTCATAATGAAGTTGAAAAAATCCTGCTTACTGCATCAGGGGGACCTTTTCGCACTAAAGATATTGACTATTTGCGTACAGTTTTAGCCACCGATGCCCTAAGACACCCTAACTGGAACATGGGTGCAAAAATAACCATTGACTCAGCCTCTATGATAAACAAGGGATTTGAGGTTATTGAAGCCAAATGGCTGTTTGGAGTTGATGTAAAAAACATTGAAGTTACGGTACACCCACAGTCAATTATCCACTCTGCCGTACAATTTACTGACGGCTCCATAAAGGCTCAGTTAGGCGTACCTGATATGAAACTACCTATTGCATACGCATTAACCTACCCAAACCGTGTTCCTAATAACTATAATAGGGTTAATCTGTTTGATTTAGGCTCACTTACATTTGAAAAACCGGATTTAAGAAAATTCCGCAACCTTGCCCTTGCCTACAAATCCATTGAAATGGGAGGAAACGCACCTTGTATTCTTAATGCTGCAAATGAAGTGGCAAATGAGGCTTTCCGCCAAGGGAAAATAGGGTTTCTGCAAATGTCTGATGTTATTGAGCATGCTCTTGATACCATTCCGCACATTGCTACCCCTACATACCAAGACTATGTTGAAACGGATGCTGAAACCAGGAAACTTATTTTCAGTGGACAATTGACAGTTGACAGTTGATAGTGAAAATTCATTGTCCACTGTCCACTCTCCACTATCCACTAATTAAATGCTCTGACTATATCCATACCATTAGCATATAACAATAGGAATATCAGTATCAAGAGCCCTATCTTCTGCATCTTAATCATAAACTCCTGACTAAGTTTCTTGCGTGTGATAATTTCATACAGAAGGAATATTATATGTCCACCATCAAGGGCAGGAATAGGAAGAATATTCATAAATGCAAGAATAACAGATAGATACGCTGTCAGATACCAAAAGTAAACCCAATTTACTTCATTAGGGAACAGTTTTGTAATGGTGCCAAAGCCACCAATATTTTCTGCTCCTGCCTTTGTAAACACCATCTTAAAGTCACTTCCATAACCGGTAAAGGTACTGACACCCTTCTTAATACCAGCCGGGAAAGACTCCAAAAATGTGTATCTCTTTTCAGTAACTTTGTATATTTCAGTATAAGGAGTTACATACACCCCTATCTTTCCTGCTGAATCAGGGGTAAGTTCTGCACTCATCAAAGCACCGTTTCTATAGAAACCTACCTGCATAGGCATGTTTTTGTGAGCCTTAATGACAGCAGGATATTCACTCCAAGCGGAATAAATCGTATCATTTATGCTTATTATGCTGTCTTTTGCCATCAAGCCCGCATTACTTGCAGGTGTTGACGCCATTACCTCTTTAACTACAAATGGTATTCTAAACGATGCAAAGCCTTCATTTGAGGAAATTAAATCCTCCATAAAGGTTCTGGTCATAATAAGCGTTTTACGCTCTCCGTTTCTTAATACAGTTACATTTGAAGCATTCAATATTTTGCGTACACTCTCCTCATCAAATGCCTCAAGCGGTTCTCCGTCAGCGGCAAGCAGAATATCACCGTCATGGAATCCTTGGTCTTTTGCCACCTCACTGAACTCCATACCCATTGAAGCATCTGATAGTTTTACATATTGTTCACCTTGAGTGAACATTATCATAGCATATATGACTATGGCGGCAATGAAATTCATAAACACACCTGCACTCATAATTATGAGCCTTTGCCATGCCGGTTTGGAGCGAAACTCCCACGGTTGAGGAGGTTTTGCCATCTGCTCTGTGTCAAGGCTCTCATCTATCATGCCTGCAAGTTTCACATATCCGCCAAATGGGAGCCAACCTATACCATATTCTGTATCGGAATTTTTAGGCTTGAATTTGAAAAGGGAGAACCACGGGTTGAAGAACAGGTAAAATTTCTCCACCCTTACGCCAAATATCTTTGCCGTAATAAAATGTCCAAACTCATGGATTATCACAAGAAAGGACAACGCCAACATTAATTGCAATAATTGCATAACAGGTGCAAAGATAAAAAAAAAGCGGCATAAAGCCGCTTCTTTTTGATTTAAAGACCAAACTATTTTTTAGGAATGTTTGAAAGATATACCTTTGCTTCTGAAACTGCATTATTTGTTGCATCTATGGAGGTGGATTTCTTAATAAATTCCGCTGTCTCATCATATTTGCTCGTTATTCTCTTCCAGTTTGCTGCAGTATAGTCAGACTCTTTGTACAATGGCTTGAAATAGTTTTCAAAATCCTTGAACATTGATTGTGTCTTTGTCTTTGTAGGTACATCCTTATAATAAGAAACGCTACCTGTTTCATTATAAGGCATTTCTCCACTGAATAATTCAATAGTCAAAGAAGCCTCTTTTGTAGTACCTAATTTAACATCTTGTACAAAATTCTGCATTTCCGTATAAGAATACATTGTGCTATTTAGAGCATACTCAGCAGCATCTCTTTTTGCTGAAACAACATCCCAGCACTCTTGAGTATATTGTGGTTTTGACGCTGAAGGAGAGAATTTGCTCTTTGCCTTATCATAGATAGCATTAATGCTTTTAACATGGCTGGAAATATTGGATTTTGAAGCAACATCCATATACAGTTTACCATACATCCTTACAACAGCCTCCAAATTACCAAACTCTGTTTGCTCACCAAATGCCGCTATAGCCAGCTCATCCAGTTCTTCAACTCTAAACCATGCAATATCTGTATATTCACTTTGCACGTGTCCCTTACGCAAACCGGCTTCTTCTGGTTCTTTATTCAATTTCCAGCACCACTCTTCAAGTCCCCACTTACGTGCAGACTGCAAATACAAATCTAAAATAAGCTCAGAATTTAATGATATCGCCGCTTCAGTTGAACCGAAGTTTGTACCAGCACTAATAGCATTAAGTGCATTCTGCTTGTATAATATAATTTTTGACAAGTCAGCGGTAATTACAAACGGAAGTTTCAATTTAAGTTTCTCTGGAGTAAAGTTACTTTGTTTTGTGATACTATCAATATAGGATACGGCATCAGCGGCATACTGAGCATACACCTCAGACATTCTATTGTTGAAATCACCAAAATTATAGAACATACCGTAGCCAAACTCATCGGCTCTTGTTTCAACCTTATTGTTCTTGTTATCAGCAAAACTATTGTCCCCTATGACATTATATCTGTCAGGCAGGAACTTTGTTCTGGCCACCTCAACTGCATCACCGTTCTCCAAACAGGAGATAACACCACCATTAAACTGATTAAAGAAATAGATTTGATATTTATCAGCAAAAATGTCTGATGTGTTTTTATACACAGCAAACTTTGAATCCACACCACGTGTTAACACACGATTCGACATCGTAGCCTCATAATCCGCTACACTGTTGAATGTGCCTTTTAGCAATGGCTCAAGATATTGGATATTCAAAGAGGAGACAACAACGTCTATGTAAACAACCTTACCTCCGTCAAATTTACCACACGCTCTTGTAGCACCGTCCTTTAATCCGGTAAGAACGCCGTTATTGTCAACTGAAGCATAATATGTATCATCCACAGACCACTCCACATTACTAACAGGATAAGGAGTGGAACTCTTGACTCCGTATGAATTAACGGAGAGAGTTGTTTTCTCACCTACATTGACATAAACAGTACTGTCATTAGGAGAGAATGTGAGCTCGTTCTCTTTCTTACACGCCATAAGAGAGATGGCTGCAAGCAGGCAAACGCCAAATTTTAAATAAATGTTTTTCATATCTGTATTTTTTTAATTTCAGTAAATTAATATCCGGGATTCTGTTCCCACTTGATTCTGTCATTTGCGTGCATTTCCATATACTTCTTAGGTATTGGGAACCACTTTCTGTAATCATCAGCAGCGGTTTTGAAATCCCACATATAGTCAGAACCTGTATATTTACCATATCTGATAAGGTCTCTACGGCGAACATTCTCCCATGCTAATTCACGACCACGCTCATTCAATAATTCATCAAGCGTTAAGGAAGTAAACGGCTCCACTCCGGCACGAGACCTGATTAATCTGAAATCAGGGTCTGAAAGCAACCTTGAAATATCACCGCCACCACGTAAGCAAGCCTCTGCCTTCATATAAAGAAGGTCTGCGTAACGCAAAAGAACAAAGTCATTCTCCATATATTTGTTTACGGTTGAGCCAATCTCCGTTTCATACTTCATACAACGGGCACCTGCATTCCATGTACAGCTTGTAACTCCACCTGGGAACTCATTAACAATTATCACCTCATTACCGTTTTCATCCTTTACAATTGTACCATCTGCTTCTCTTACAGGACCAAGGAACCAGCCGTACTTTGTCTTTACATCTTGGAAATTGATGTTGGTACCGGCATCGGCAGGACAAGGTCCACGTCTGTCTTCAGGAGTATACAATTCTAAGAATTTGGTTGAAGCGGCAAATCCGTTCCATGGTTTTTCAAGGAGGTTATACAATCCTTGGAAAGCATAAGGTTGGGTCAGCAGGTTCAAACGCAACTTGTTTGACATTTTACCAGCCATATCCTGATAGTCAAAACTTGCATTACCATTCTCAACTATCACAAATATGTTTTCGTTGCTGTTTTGATTGAGAACCAAGAAGTTATTAAAGAAATTATCCTCAATGAAATACTTTTTGGAATCAATAATCATATCACAATACTTGACACACTCTTGATATTGATTTCCGTATTGGGAAATATAACTTGGGTCAACATCAAATGACTCCGCATTTAGGAACAAACGTGCAAGCAACATATAACCGGCTGCCTGAGTCACCCTTCCGTAAAGTTCCGCTTTTGATTTTACAGATGAAAGTTGAGGGGTGTATGTGCTAAGGCTCTTCACCAATGCTGACCATACATCAGAAACCGGCATTAGCGGAATTTGAGCATCTTCATTACTTGGGAACTCCTCTGTATAAGGAATACGTCCAAACAAATCAAACATTGTATAGTAGTAGTAAGACCTCAGAACATTCAATTCTGCAACATATTCAGGATAAATTTCCTTAACACCTTCAGCATCCTTGTACGGTTCAATTTGTTTCAAAATCTTATTACAAAGGGTTGCACCTGAAATACATTTTTCCCAAACCAATTCAAATGCAAGTGTTTCATAATTCCACTCCATTGTATTCAAAGAAGCCCAATAACCACTGTCATCCCAGTTGTTACCCGGATTACGTACCGGACAACGAGCCTCATCTGATGTAAGGGTGTTCAATCCCCAATATCCCCAGTGGTCATGCAACCACTTAAGTTCAGCGTATGCTTGACCAACAAGCTTTGACATATTTGTAGGATCCTTCAATAATTCTTCAGTTGTAGGATTCCCGTATGCCTCTTCTTTCAAGAAATCTTCACATGATGTGAGAGAAAGACCAAGGGCAATTGCTATTAAATATAATATATACTTTTTCATATCTGTTTTCTTTTTTTAAGGTTAGAATGTTGCATTAACACCAAACAAGAAAGTGGCTACACGTGGGTAGAAACTTACATAGTTAATACCTGCACTATTGATATCACCAATATTAACCTCAGGGTCAAGTCCTGTGTACTTTGTAATAGTAAACAAGTTCTGACCTGTCAAATACAATCTCAGGTTCTTGCAATATTTGTTAGGCTTCAATGGAATAGTGAAACCAAGTGTAATGTTATCACACTTCAAATAAGAACCATCCTCAAGCCAATAATCAGAGAATTTACTGTCTCTGTATGCTCCTGTTCCATTAGCAATGGCTTGCGTTGTTGATTTATAAACCTGGTTGGCTTGTGCACCTGGGTCTGAAGGAGTGTAAGCCCAACGAGTTACGTTAAGCACCTGATTTCCAACCATACCACGGAAGAATATTGTAAGGTCAATCCATTTCCAACGCACTACGTTGTTCCAACCGAATGTCATTATAGGTTGTGCGTGACCAATAATCTTCTTATCAGTGTTACCGTCCATATCAACCTTTCCGTCACCGTTCAAATCCTTATATACAAGTTGGTGTGTATTAGGATCAATATGGTCAACTTCATAACCATAGAACATACCAATGGATTCTCCCTCACGGATAATTTGGGTTGTTGTAGAGTTAAGACCATTACCACCTACACCTCCTGTTTCCTTCTCCTTATATATAAGACCTTTTGCAGGGTCTGTCAAAGAAACAATTTTATTATTATCAAATGCCATTGTCCAAGTAGAAACCCAAGACCAATTTTTTGTCTTCACAGGAACACCTGTAAGTGCAACTTCTATACCTTTAGCGGTAATTTCACCTGCATTAGCCAAAAGAGAACCATATAGATATGGAGGCATTGGAACATCGTACCAATAAAGCAGATCCTTTGTATTACGTAGATACAAATCAATGCTACCATACAAGCGGTTTGTTAAGAATGCAAAGTCAATACCAAGGTTGTACTCAAACTTACGCTCCCACTTCAAATCAGGGTTTGCATTTTGATTAACCTTATAAGACTTAACCCATGCTTCTCCATTCCAGAAAGTACCACCCGCTGCAAGCAACTCTTTAGAGGCAAGGTCTTGTCCTACGTTATTACCTGTGATACCAAAACCAAAACGTAGTTTCAAGTCATCAAGCCAGCGGACATCCTTCAACCAATCCTCACCGCTTAGACGCCAACCGGCAGATGCTGCAGGGAACACGCCCCAACGGTTGTTTTTACCAAAACGGGAAGAACCCTCAACGCGGACTGATGCAGACAACAGATATTTCTCTTTGTAGTTATAGTTTGCACGTGCAAAGAAAGATGCCAAAGAATTTGAACTACGATAAGAACTTACATTCATCTTAGTCTTTTCTGCATCACCTTCCTGCATCTTATAATACTTTATATCATCAGTTGCAAAACCTGAGTTTTCCAATGTACCGCCATCGTATGTGAACTTCTGATAGGAGAAACCGCCTACAAGAGCAAGAGAGTGCTGATTCCATTCACCTGCGTAATCAATGGTAGCCTCTGTCAAAATATTCAGGTTCTTGTCATAATTACGTTTAGCCAAACCTGCATTATCAGCATCAATCTGATACTTCAAGCTGTTGTATTCATAGCCATAATTGTCACCCTCTTCAATAGCGGCAAAACCATTAATTTTCAAGCCTTTTACAGGAAGAATGTTGATAGTTGCACGAACAGAACCACGGAAGTAGTTTCCGTCTCCGTACTTTTCATTCAGTACAAATGGTTCAACAGGGTTCTTAAAACCTGATGCCTCTACATAGTAGAATCCGTTCTTTCTGCTCTTATCATATACAGGGTAAGTAGGGTTAAGTGTTGCACCTTGGTCAAACTCAGCCCAATCCTTATCATTTTTATAATGCATATATGAGAAATCGTACTGCAAGTCAAGCCAACCTTCAAATGCCTTTTGATTGGCAGCCATCTTTGCCATAATCTCATTACGCTTATTTGTAATACCTTCTGCGTATTTGTAGTTAATGGAACCACGATAGCTGAATTTCTTTGTAGCACCTGATACAGACAAGTTATGGTTTGTTGTAACAGGAGCCTCTCTTGCAATCATGGAATAGTAGTCACTCCAACTGCCATGGTTATATCCTGAAAACATTCCGTTTGTCCATTGGTTCATATTGACAAACTCATTTACATTTGTCATACCTGTATTGCTGTTCTTAGTGGAAACAGAAACATAGCCTGAATAATCAACTTGAGCAGTTCCGCACTCCTGGCTTTCAGAACTCAAACCACGTTTTGTAGTAATAAGCACAACACCGTTGGTACCACGAGTACCATAAATAGCGGCTGAAGAACCATCTTTCAAAACGTCCATAGATGCAATATCATCTGGAGCAATGTTATCAATATTTGATACAGGAACACCATCAACAATATAAAGAGGTGTTGAGCCTGAACCTGCGTCCAATGTTGACGTACCACGAATCTGTACATTAAAGCCAGTATTTGTAGGGTCACCACCTGATGTATTGGTGATTGTCAAACCAGCAACCTTACCTTGCAAAAGTCCCATAGGGTTTGTCTTTGCACCGGCGTTGAAGTTTTCAGCCTTTACACTTGCCACAGCAGAAGTGATTTCCTTTGCCTTTTGAGAACCGTAACCAACGGCTACTACCTCCTCCAAGTGCGTTGATGCCTCACGCAAGATAATGTCTGCGCTTGTTTTGCCCGCTACACTGATAGACTGAGTCTCATAACCAGTGTAAGAAAACTCAAGTTTCTTTGCTGATGATGGCAATGTAAGTTCATAATTACCATCAAAGTCTGTAATTGTACCAACAGACCTGTCTTCCGCAACTGTAATGTACGCACCTATGATAGGTTCGCCCGTCTCATCAGTAACGGTTCCCGAGAATGTGGTCTGTCCAAATGCTACTGTAGTACAACACACAGCCAACAAAACCCACAAAACTCTAAGTAAATTTTTGTTCATACATTTAATTTTTTAGGTTAATAAATAGGTTATTTGTGATTATTTTCAATAAATACAGGGGACAAACTTACACTTTTTTTTTGAAATATGCAATTTTAACCGCTATTTTTTCACATTTTTCATCATTTTTCACACATCAGAACATATTATTCCAATTTACAGAGCACATTTCTTGCAAATTATCAATTATTTTACTAACTTTGAGGGATTTTTCCATTTTGCAAAAATCAACGATACTATGAAAAAAAACTACACATTACTTTTTGTGCTGTTGTCAGCCCTATATGCCTTTGCCGGCAAGTGTACAATAAACAGAATTGAGCCTGTCAGTTGGTGGGTTGGAATGCACAATCCTGAACTCCAACTCTTATGTTACGGAGACAATATTCAGGACGCATCAGTTGAAATCAATTATGAAGGCGTTTCAATTACCAAAACACAAACGGTTGAGAGCCCTAACTATCTGTTTGTATTTTTGAATATCTCCCCCGATACCAAGCCAGGCACCTTTCCTGTAGTATTCAAGAAGGGGAAAAAGAAGATTGCACAATGCTACTACACTCTTAACAAACGCACTGAAGGAAGTGCTTCCAGAGGCAGTTTTGGGCCTGAAGATGCAGTATATCTACTAATGCCTGACCGTTTTGCAAACGGCAATTACAAAAACGATAGCATCAAGGGCTACTTACAAGGAGTTGACCGCTCAGATTTAGGCAAGCGACATGGCGGAGACATACAAGGCGTAATTGACCACCTTAATTATATAGAGGACCTTGGTTGCACCGCACTTTGGATTACACCTTTCTATGATGACAATGACGATGTCTATTCCTATCACCACTACTCAGCGTGTGACTATTTCAAAATGGACCCTCGTCTTGGAACAAATGAAGATTACAAGAGGCTTTCGGACAGTTGCCATGTACACAATCTGAAACTTATTCTTGATGTGGTTCCAAATCATTGCGGCATTAAACATTATTGGATTAATGACCTGCCAACCCAAGATTGGCTTCACCAATGGCCGTCATACACAAGTTCCAACTATAGAATGACCGCATGGACAGACCCTCATGCCTCAGATTACGACAAGGAAAAACTTGTAAAAGGTTGGTTTGCCCCTAATATGCCAGATCTGAATTTAAGTAATCCGTTGCTTTTCCGTTACTTAAGTCAAGCCTACATTTGGTGGATGGAATACGGCAATGCTGACGGTATTAGGGTTGACACATACCCATACAATGACATACATGATGCAAGTGCATTTATGAAGACCTTTATTGATGAATATCCAAACATTTCAATTGTGGGTGAGTGTTGGGTTAAGACTCCGCTTGAGATATCATATTACCAAACGGGCAATAACAACAAGGACGGATTCAATTCCAACCTACACAGTGTTATGGACTTTGTGCTTAAAGACCATATTCAAGCCGCATTCAATGAAAGAGATGGTTGGGACCACGGAACATCAAAATTCTATACCCACTACGCACAGGACTTTGCCTATCCCAATCCAAACATGATAATGAATTTTGTTGACAACCACGATATTGACCGTTTTTCAGGTGCAGTCAACATGGATGTTGACAAATACAAAATGGGAATGGCAATGCTTATTACAACAAGAGGTTATCCTCAAATATACTCCGGCGATGAGATAATGCTTGAGGGCATACCAGGCAACTATGAAGGTTACAGGTTTGACTTCCCTGGCGGATGGAAAGAGGACGGACACAATGCCTTTACCGCCGATGGCAGAACTGAGACTGAAAATGAGGTGTTCAACTATACAAAGTTGCTGCTTAATTTCAGAAAAAGTTCAAAGGCTCTTCAAACAGGTAAAATGAAACAATTTATTCCTGAAAACGGAATCTATGTATTTTCAAGATATACAAATAATGAACGCATTATTGTTATTTTCAACAATAGCGTAAACTCCCAACTTATGAGTTTTGACAGATACAAGGAATTGTTTGAAGGTTCAGAATCGGGAACAGAAATAACAACAGGAAAACAGATAGATTTTGGCACAAAACTTTCTCTGCCAGCCAAATCAGCAACTATAATAAAAGTAAAGGAGAAAGGAGACCGTTACTAGGAATGAGAGCAGAACTAAGTTTACTTGAGTTATGCCGAATGACGAAGTAACATGGTTAAAACGAAGTTTTAACAAAGGAGAAATAATGGAAAAGAATCAATCATTCACAAAACTGTTTAACATCAGTTTCGGTTTTTTTGGAGTGCAGATAGCATACGCACTTCAGAGTGCAAACATCAGCCGAATTTTTGCCACACTTGGAGCAGACC
>JAZUKL010000108.1:0-5171 GCA_045643245.1 Candidatus Enterocola sp. | reverse complement strand
AAATTCTTTAAAAGATTTTTTGTTTCACTATAATACTCACATCATCAACCTATACCCACCGCAGAATAGCACGATAAATGAAAGTGTCATGGCAATCAGACCCACAGCAATACCAATCCATGCCATTTGTTTGGTTTGAACAGCACCCGTAGAATAGGCAATACTGTTAGCAGGCGTTGAAACGGGCAGTACAAATGCAAACGATGCTGCAAGAGCAATGCTTATCAGCAGAACTGTAACACCACCCCAAGGAGCAAGAGCATCAATGTTTGACATGCCAACAGCCATCATAATAGGCATCATCATGGCAGCAGTGGCAGTATTACTAATAAACACAGACAAAGACCAACACATAAGAGCAGCAAAAACCACCATCAGTATTACAGGCATTGAACTAAACGGAACAGCCTGCACAAAGTGAGTTGCAAGCCCCGTCTTTTCCATACAAGTTCCTAAGGCAAAACCACCAGAGAACATCCAAAGCACACTCCAATCAAGACTTTTCAAATCCTTAGAAGTAAATATGCCCGTTATTCCAAATACCACAGGCGGAATAAGAGCCACAACGCTGGTTTCAAGACCTGTAAGGCGGTCTGTAACCCACAAAACTATAGTAACAATAACAGTTGTTATAATTGTAATATGTTTCCATTTAGGAAGCAGAGACACATTTTCAGTGCCAGCAGTATCAATCTTTATCTCCTTAGCGGTAAATGGGAACACATTAACAAGTATTAGCCAAGCAATTATTGCAACTATAATTACAACGGGAATCATTACCAATGCCCACTGCCCAAAACCAATGTTCATGTTCAGACCTGCGGGGTCATTCAAATATTTAAGTGCAATGGCATTAGGAGGTGTACCTATAGGAGTACCTACACCGCCAATAGTTGAGCCAAGTGCAATAGTAAGGGCAAGAGCAGTCTTTCCTTTATCGCCAGCAGGCAAAGACTTAATTATAGGAAGAACCATTGTGACCATCATTGCCGCTGTTGCCGTATCACTTACAAACATTGAAATGGCGGCGGTTGAGAGCAATAATCCAAGTAGAACCCATTTTGGTTTTGTTCCAAATGGCTTTAGAATAATTTTTGCCATTCTTTTGTCAAGACCATTTACTGATGCCACCTCTGCAATAACAAATCCACCGATGAACATAATTATTACAGGGTCTGCAAACGATATCAAAATGTCAGTATATGACACCATATCAGTATTAGGGATATCGGTCATAGCGGCATCTAAGCCACCTGTTGATACTGTGAATAGCATCAAAAGCATAGAGGTTATACTTGTAACCCAAGCCGGAACAGGCTCCAATACCCAAAATAGCGCCGTAAACACAAAGATGGCAGCCATTCTGTGCTCTGTAACTGAAATATCACCCAAGAACAGCCACTCTTCAGGCATAAACCAAACTGTGGCAGCCAATACAACTGCCACAATTGCATAAATAAGGTTCTTATACTGCTTCATGATAAAATCAGTTTCTTCTGCCAAAAATTCTCAGAATATACAGGAACAGGTTGATAAAGTCAAGATAAAGTGACAACGCTCCCATAAGAGCAGCCTTTTTTGCGGTGTCATCAGCCACCTCTCCGTACATTTGAATCATTTGCTTGATTTTCTGTGCATCGTAAGTGGTAAGACCTGCAAAAATAACCACACCTATTATTGATATTATGAAATCAAACATTGAATTCATAATGAACATATTGACAATCATGGCAATAAGCAGACCGATAAGTGCCATAAGTGAGAATCTGCCTATGCCGCTCAAATCCTTCTTTGTAAAGGAGCCTATGAGTGCCATTGCCGCAAACATTCCTGCTGTTACAAAAAACGCCGATGTTATTGTCTGTTGTGCATAAACAAGGAATATGGAACTCAAAACCATACCGTTAATAATTGAGTACCCGCCAAACATCAACCCTGCCGTAGCAAAAGAAAGTTTGTCAATTCTTGCCGAAAGTACAAACACAAGTACAAGTTCAGCAATGAAAAGAATCCAAATGGCATACGGATTCCCAAAAATCATATTCAACAACACCTCAGAATGTGCGGTGTAATACGCCATCAGACCTGTCAAGGCAAGAGCCAAAGTCATCCAGCCATAAACATTACGCATCAGTTTTCTTGTTACATCCGATTCCACAATTGTGTAGGATGAAAGTTCTTCTTCATTAAACATAATACTAATTAATTAAAAGTTAACTATTTATTGCTGTCCACAGCAAGTCCTTCAGCGTCTCAATTCCCTTTCCTGCCACTGACGATATAAACACACAAGGTATATCAGGCAGTTTTTTTGCAATTTTCTCCTCATCCTTTTCAGTTATCAAATCACATTTTGTAATTGCAAGAACACGCTCCTTATCAAGCAGTTCAGGGTTATATTGCCTTAATTCGCTTAAGAGAATTTCATAATCCTTTTTAACGTTCTCCGATGTTGACGGAACCATAAACAGCAGCACAGAGTTTCTCTCTATATGCCTTAAAAACCTGATTCCTATACCTTTACCCTCATGCGCCCCCTCTATTATTCCTGGTATGTCAGCCATAACAAATGACTTGCTGTCTCTATATGACACTATACCCAAATTAGGTTCAAGTGTTGTAAAAGGATAGTCCGCTATTTTAGGCTTGGCTGCCGATACCACAGAAAGCAGCGTTGACTTGCCTGCATTGGGGAAACCCACCAATCCCACATCAGCCAGCACCTTCAGTTCAAGAACCACATTACGCTCAATGCCAGCCTCTCCCGGCTGTGCAAACCTTGGGGTTTGAAGTGTGGATGTACGGAAATGCCAATTACCTTGTCCGCCTCTGCCACCTTTCAAAAGTATTTCAACTTGCCCGTCCTCTGTAATTTCACAAAGCGGCTCACGCGTGTCAGCATCGTAGGCTACAGTACCAAGAGGCACCTCAATTGTCTTATCTTCACCGTCTGCACCAAAACTGCGATTTTTACCGCCTGCCTCTCCGTTGCCTGCAAACACATGACGTTCATATTTAAGGTGTATCAGTGTCCAATAGTTTCTGTTACCTTTAATATAGACATGTCCACCTCTGCCACCATCGCCCCCGTCAGGACCACCCTTAGGCACAAACTTCTCTCTGTGCAAATGCGTGGAACCTGCACCACCATTTCCTGAACGGCAGAAAATCTTAACGTAGTCTATAAAATTTGAATCCACAATTAGAAATAAATAAAAAAGAAAAATTATGAATCGTGGAATCGGTGAATCGGTGAATCGGAGAACCGAAAGTAAATATATCGATTAACCGATTAACCATTTCACCGATTAACCGAATCAATCTCTTTGCAAATGCGTTCAAATACCTCTTCCATTGTTCCTGTACCCTGTATTCTGTGGTGCTTATGCTGACGGTCATAGAATTGTATTACAGGAAGGGTTTTAGCCTCATAAACCTGAATACGCTCATGAATGGTCTGTAAGTTATCATCGCTACGGCCTGATGTCTTGCCTCTGTTCAAAAGACGCTTTACCAATTCATTGGTATCAACATCAATATTCAACATCAAAGACACCTTTAAGTTCCTGTTTTTCAACATTGTATCAAGAGCCTCAGCCTGTGTCAGCGTGCGAGGGAAACCGTCAAAGATAAAACCCTTTGCGGTAGGATACATATCCAAATGTGCATTAAGAATACGTATCATAAGGTCATCGGGGATAAAATGACCTTTACTGATTAGTCCGTCAGCCAATTTACCAATTTCTGAACCTTTTGCTATCTCAGCCCTCAAAATATCGCCCGTTGAAAGGTGTACCAACCCGTACTTTTTCTCTATCAACTCACTTTGAGTACCCTTTCCTGAACCAGGTGCTCCAAAAATTACAATGTTTAACATTTCCAAATAAAAAATTTTCGTTCAAAGGTACAAAAAATTCTTCAATTTACCACACTCCATCTGTCACCTGAAGACCTATAAACATGATAAGTTTTCAACGGTTGTGCCGCAGGCCCTTTATTTACATATCCGCTGCCGTTTCCTATTGAAAATTGCGAGCCGCAAACAGGACAATTCATAAAAAATCCGTCCGCTTTCAGTACTATATCCTTCTTTGCCTCATACGGACAACACATATCAAAAGCATACAACTTATCATCAGTAGCCCTTGTAACCACCACTCCACTATAGCCGTATGCCCCTATACCAGGAGAAAGCACTGCCGGTGATTTACCGTTGTACACTTTACAGTTACCCATCAACCCCTCTCTCAACTCCTTGTCCGCCCCCGTAGGAGACACGTCAATGAGAAAACTGACTCTTGAATACGGAATGTTTGTATTTTCAACAACATTATTACACGCAGTCAGTACAACCGTCAATAGCAGCAATATATATTTTATATTATTCATAGATTTTCAACTTAAAACTTCGTTAAGTTCGTCATATCATACAGTTCCCCTGTGGTTTCCGCTATGATTTTGCCACAGATATCCTTATGGTGTGAACGTTCCTGAACATGCTCCTGAGTGGAATACTTAATAAGCAACTCATTGCACTGCGTTGTGCCAAACTTCTCCTCCACACGGCGATTAAGTTCCCTTACAAGTTTATATGACGCCATTTTTCCGTCCATATCGTCAGGTTTGTCATAACCTTTCAATATACCAAGCACCATAAAGCCACCTGTAAGTGCTCCACATTTTTGACGAAGTCTTCCCATTCCGCCTCCAAATGTACCTGATATACGTTTTGCAAGCGTAGGGTCAAGTTTACACTGGTCAGCAAACGCCAACAGGACAGACTGTGAACAGGCATAACCCTGATTAAAATAGTCTAATGCCAAATTTATAGTTTCTTCTCTGCTCATAAACTTATTTTTCTGCAAAGGTACGGTTTTAAAGATATCTCACTTCGTTCGATATGACGAATAAGGGAAGCACTATCGCACTTCCCTTATTTCGTGATCCCGCAGGGATTCAAACCCTGAACCTTCACATCCGTAGTGTGACGCTCTATTCAGTTGAGCTACGGAACCTCCTTGTTTTGCGACTGCAAAGATATTGCTTTATTTTCTTATTGCAAAATTTTTGTAAATTAAATTAGAAAAATTAATTACCAATTGTTAATTGCTAATTACTAATTACTAATTATAACAAACTTGTACTTCTTTTCACAAATTCACTAAGTGCCT
>JAZUKL010000107.1:0-3252 GCA_045643245.1 Candidatus Enterocola sp. | reverse complement strand
CGGAGAGACCATAGTAATGGGCATGAAGAATCCTAAGGCTGAAAATGAATGGATGATTCTTAACCAATCTATAGCTAAAGGACAGAAATTTGCCCTGTATGACGCATCAACAGGCGGTACTTGGGCTGTTGCTCTTGATGAGGCAAGTGTTCCTGGTGTAACCAAAGAAGAGAATTCATATTCAGTTACAGCAGATGGTTGCTACAGCTTCTACCTCAAACTCATTTACGGAACAGACCAACTGTATGTAGGTACAGGTGAGTGTCCTGAACCACCAGCAGAGGATACATGGGTGGTCGCAGGTGAAGAGGCGTTGATGGGAGAAGGCTGGAATCCTGCATCAAAGGATAACCAAATGGTTAAGGGTGATGACGGCATTTACACGTTGGTAAAGAATGACGTAACACTTACAGAGGTTAAATCTTATGAGTACAAGTTTGTGGCTAACGGAAGTTGGCAAGGCAAACAGGTACCGGCGGATGAAAGCAACCTAAGCCTTGCTATTGAGGAGGCAGGCACATATACAATAACCTTCACACTTAACGCTGAGAAGGGCGAAGGCAGTGCCAAAGCGGAGAAGTCAGTACCTACCGAAACTCCTACAAATAAGGCAAAGGCAACCGTTATAAGATACAGGAACTTGATTGGTATAGTTGTTTCTGTAGATTATAAGGGTGTCAAACTTGCTGAAATGTCAGACGGTACAACAGTAAAAGTTCAATAATTAACAAAATATTGAAAAATGGAAAAGTTCCATCGTTGTAGGGCGGTGGAACTTTTTTTGTGCCAAGATGTCATAATTATGCAATTGGCACACTCTTTGCAATAACAATTACGGACAAAAAACTAAAACATTATAAATTATGCAACAAGGTAATATAGGTGTAACATCGGAGAACATTTTTCCTGTTATCAAGAAGTTTTTGTATTCAGACCATGAGATTTTCTTGCGTGAATTGGTGTCAAATGCAGTTGATGCAACACAAAAGTTGAAGACACTCAGCAGTGTGGGAGAGTACAAGGGTGAGTTGAAGAATCCAAAAGTCAAGGTCAGCGTTGATAAGAACGCCGGCACCCTTACCGTATCGGATGAGGGTATAGGTATGACAGAGGAGGAGATTGACAAATACATTAATCAGATTGCCTTTTCAGGTGCAGGAGAGTTCCTTGACAAATACAAGGATAACGCCAATGCCATTATAGGACATTTTGGACTTGGATTCTACTCTGCCTTTATGGTAAGTAATAAGGTTGAAATCTTTACAAAATCATATAAGGATGGCTCAAAGGCTGTTCATTGGAGTTGTGACGGAAATCCTAATTTTGAACTTGAAGAGTGCGAGAAAGAGGGTATAGGTACTGACATAGTTCTTCATATTGATGATGACAGCAAGGAGTTTCTTGAAAACAACCGTATTCAGGAGTTGCTTACAAAATACTGCAAGTTCCTGCCTGTTGAAATTGTGTATGGAAAGAAAAAGGAGTGGAAAGACGGTAAAGAAGTTGATACCGCCGATGATAACATAATTAACAATACGGCACCTGCATGGATTAAGAAGCCTGCTGACCTGAAAGAGGAGGATTACACAGCATTCTACAGAGAGTTGTACCCATACGCAGATGAGCCTCTGTTCCATATTCACCTGAATGTTGACTATCCGTTTAACCTTACAGGCATACTGTACTTCCCTAAAGTTAAGAATACCATTGAGTTACAGAAGAACAAGATTCAACTCTACTGCAATCAGGTGTTTGTTACAGATAGCGTAGAGGGTATTGTGCCTGACTTTTTGACACTACTTCACGGTGTAATTGACTCGCCTGATATTCCGCTGAATGTAAGCCGTTCATATTTGCAGAGCGATAGCAATGTAAAGAAAATTTCAGCCCATATAACCAAGAAAGTATCTGATAGCCTGCAAGATATATTTAAAAATGACCGTAAGCAGTTTGAAGAGAAGTGGGATAGCCTGAAGATTTTTATATCGTACGGTATGCTTACTGAAGATAAGTTCTATGAAAGGGCAAACGCGTTCAATCTGTTCAAAACCACTGACGGACAGTATTATACATACGATGAGTACAAAAAACTTGTTGAGGCTAATCAAACAGATAAGGACGGTTCTATCATTTATCTTTATGCCGCAGACTCCGATGCCCAATACAGTTATATTGAGGCGGCAAAGGCAAAAGGCTACAGCGTTTTGTTGTTCAATGACCAACTTGATGTTCATCTTGCTTCAAAACTTGAGCAGAAGAATGAAAAGGTACGCTATGTGAGGGTTGACGCCGATACAATAGACCGTCTTATAGTTAAGGAAGATGCCGCAAAAGTTGAACTCACCGATGCACAACAGACGGCAATGACAAAGATATTCTCATCGCAGACACCAAAGAATGACAAGGCTGACTTTATTGTGTCATTGAATGCAATGGGTGCTGAGGCACAGCCTGTTGTAATCACTCAAAATGAGTGGATGCGCCGTATGAAAGAGATGTCCGCTTTGCAGGGCGGTATGATGGGATTCTATGGTTCAATGCCTGATTCTTATACACTTGTGCTTAATACAGACCACGCTCTTATTAAAGGCATCGTGGAGAAACAGGGTGCGGAACTTGACGCTAAGGTTACCCCAATTAATGATGAGATAGCGGTGTGCAAAAAACAAGTTGAGGAACTTAAGGCAAAGCACAAGGATAAGAAAGACGATGAAATTCCTGAGGTTGAGAAAGATGCAATCAAGACCCAAGAGGCACGTGAATCAGAACTTGAGAAGCAGAAAACAGACATCTATTCTCAGTTTGCCGCTTCTGAGCCAAAAGTTCGCCAACTTATTGACCTTGCACTGCTTGCAAACGGAATGTTAAAGGGTGAGGCACTTAGTGAGTTTGTGAAAAGAAGTACAAGTTTGTTATAATTTGCTGATATAAAAAGAAAAGGAGTCTTTTAGACTCCTTTTTTCGTGATCCCGCAGGGATTCAAACCCTGAACCTTCACATCCGTAGTGTGACGCTCTATTCAGTTGAGCTACGGAACCTCCTCAATTTTGAGACTGCAAAGATACTACAAAATAAAAACAAAACAAAAAAAATTAGTTGTTTTTATATTTTTTTGTAATTTTGAAGAAAATAAAGGTTTATGAGCAGAGAAGAAACTATAAATTTGGCATTAGACTATTTTAATCAGGGTTATGCCTGTTCACAGTCTGTCCTGTTGGCGTTTGCTGACCAGTGTAAACTTGACCCTACGCT
>JAZUKL010000106.1:0-3286 GCA_045643245.1 Candidatus Enterocola sp. | reverse complement strand
GTCCCAATTAACTTAGGAGGAGCGTTTGCAGATGGAACAGAGGTTATAAACGCCTATACAGATGAAGTATGTCAAGTAAGTAACGGCACAATAACCCTCACCAAACCAAGTGGTACGGTTGCACTGATTGCAAGGTGATTATTTCCCGATGCAGAAACTAGAAAATTATTTTTGAAACCAATATCTTAAAAAGCGAATGCTATTCCATTTGTTTTAATAGTAAATTCGTATGGTGAAGCCTGACATATCCCATCTTTGTACATTTGAACACTTACTTTGCTTTTATGCATTATTGGTTTTTCACACACCTGACACTGAAACAATCGTCTTTATGGAAATTGTTGAACTCGTGTTCCTTATTGTAAAAATATTTGAATGTCAAACCATACGCATCATAGTCAGAAATAGAGGTTGAAGACCAAAAATATGTTGTCAATCCAACTGAATATTTATGCATCCATATTTCTAACTTACCGTCTTTTGTATAACTATTTCCAAATCCGGCTGGTAGCATGTTGAAACCGTATTCATCAGTGCCATATCCATAGTTGTACCACTCTTCTGTTTTTGATTTTAATTTGTTTAAAGCATTTTTATATCCGTCACAAAAGTTAATTAGTTCATTCCATTCGTTCATTGTCGGAACATGATAACCATTAGGACAAATACCTTGTTTGATATCAGTATCACCACCAATTCCAACAGTTGTATGCCAGTCATACAGATAGCCGAAATGTGAAAAGGATTCCTTTTTTTCTACGCCGATATGGATAAACAAAGAATCTTCAGCTCCTTTAAGCAATTCGTCAGATAGTTTGTAGCAGGTCACGTTCTTACCGTATGATTCGCTTTCCGTATCATACTTGTCGCATTTCAAATTTTCCGCCATCCATAATTGGCTCCCTATTTTAACAACAGGATACTTGTTTCCGATGCAATCAGATACATATTCCACAGCCTTGGAATTTTCAGGAGAATATGGTTCTCCTTGCTTTTTACATCCGCATAACACACATAGTGTGATGCAAGTTAATAATAAACTCAATTTTTTCATTGTAACTATAATTTAATAATATCCAGCAAAAAAAACGTGAACTTCGTTGTAACTCAGTTCACGCCTTGAGGTTCTAGCATACCCTACACAAAGAACGAGTAACGCAGAAGCTCACGCTGAATATTATGGCTATAATAGCCACAATAATACGTGACAAACATCTACGAATACTTCGTTTTGGTTGTGTATTGATAATTTGCTAGATTTCAAGACACCAGAACAAAGTTCAAGTAAATATTAAATATGCATCGCTTTTCGTCAAAAGCCACCACATATTGTCCGCAAAAATATATATTTTTTGCGAAAAAAACAAATACTATTTTCTAATTTAATAAAATGCAGCAAATAGTCAGACTATCAGTATTCCACCCTCTCCAATACCAAACCTTTGGCTGGGACTGACATTCCGGCAACGCAGCGGTCCTTTTTCTCAATGACCTCTGCAAACTGCTCTACGGTAAGTTTGCCTATGCCTACATCAAGCAGGGTGCCTACTATGGCACGCACCATATTTCTAAGGAAACGGTCTGCCTTAATGGTAAACTCCCAATGCGTCTCTGATGTCTGAGTCCAATGTGCTTCCATAATCTTGCAATTATTGGTCTTTACATCGGTGTGGAGTTTGCTGAAACTTGTAAAATCTTCATATTCAAACAGATACTTACAAGCCTCATTCATTTTCTTAAAATCTACAGAAGGCTTTACCCTCATACGATACATACCCTCAAAAGGGTCTTTTTCTGTGGTTACATAATATTTGTATGTGCGTGATTTTGCACTGAAGCGGGCGTGCATATCATCGGGGACTTGCTTTATTGAGAATATAACAATATCATTAGGCAGATAAGCATTGAGCCTCTCTGTCAAAGTTTCAGCGGATAGAGAGTCCGCCTCATTTGAAAGTGGAGTTTCCAAATCAAAATGAGCGTACATATTGCGGGCATGTACACCTGCATCGGTTCTGCCGGCACCCGTTATAGGTGTCTTACTACCTAATATATTACTTAGGGCAGTCTCTATAACCTCCTGAACGCTAACACCATTTGGCTGATTCTGCCACCCATGGTAGTTCTCTCCGTTATATGCAAGATGTATAAAATATCTCATATAGTTGGTTTGCAATGCAAATATACCGAATATTAATTTATTATGCTAATATTTTTACGAGTTTTCGGGAAGTTGTGGCGGTTTTGTTCGGCAAAATGCATTAAACTGAAAAAGTCAAGCCGGCTGGCGTAACATCTGAAGAATGCGCATCTATAATAACAATAATTGATTACAAATATAGTGATAAATGTCTCCTATATTGTCATAATATCAGTTGAAAGGAATTGTTCCACAGAGATGGCATCGCCGCCTACAACAATGGTCATACAGTCACCAACTCTCTTCCTAAATTCGTGCAAACCCGCATTATCGTGTCTTCTGCCACTTTTTACCTCTATTGCCACAATTTTATTTGCATATGAAACAATAAAATCAACTTCAAACTCATTCTCCCGCCAATAGTAACAGTCAAAGCCATACTCCCTTGCCTGATTTATGATGTGTGTGCCTACGGCAGTCTCAACCCACCTGCCCCAAAGTTCAGGGGTGACAAACACTTGCTCAAACGGCAACCCTCTTTGAGCGGAAAGAAGGGCGGAATTATAGACCTGATATTTTGGAATGGAATTGTATCGGCGTATCTTATCTATGGAATGTTTTTGCAAGCCACACAGCAATCTGCTCTCATCTAAGACTTGCAGATAATTTGCAAGTGTGTCTGTATTTCCGGCATCTTGTAGTTGCCCTAAAATCTTATTGTATGAAACTATCTCACCTGAATAACTACAACCTATATCGAATAGTTGCCTAAGTAGTGCAGGTTTGTTAATCCTTTTTGTCAGCAGCACATCTTTTGTAACAGCAGGTTCCACAATGGAATCCTTAACATATTTCATCCACCTTTTTTTGTTGTTAACCAGCGATGCTCCACCGGGATACCCTCCATAAAACACATATTGCTCGGCCGTAAAGCCAAAGGCATTATGCATTTCAGTGAAAGACCAGTGATACATTTCTATCATTTCAAACCGTCCTGCCAAAGATTCCGTAAGGCCATCCTTTACAAGTAGCCTTGATGAGCCTAATACCACAACTTTAATATTTACATCATTATATGTGTCTGAATCCCATTCAAGTTTAACAGCCTCGCTCCAATTGTCAATCTTGTGAATCTCATCTATTGCA
>JAZUKL010000105.1:0-16402 GCA_045643245.1 Candidatus Enterocola sp. | reverse complement strand
CACAAGTTTCAGAGCACATACAACTACACATTTCTGCCTCTTACAGCGGCTGATTTGCCTGAACTATATGCTTTTGAGGATAAATGGATGGCAGACCACCCTTACCCCGATGAGCACCAAAACACAGTCAATAGAGAGGCTGCACTTGCAAGAGAGTGGTTTAACGCCGCACTTAGCGGAGAACTCTATTGTGATATTCTGCGTATCGACGGCATAGTGGCAGGAGTATCAGTTGGGGAAATACAGCCCACAGGCAATGCCATTGTTCTATATGAAAAAGCAGATATTGCGTATGACGGTGCCTACTCATTTCTTGCCAAAACATTTGCAGAGCACCACTTTAAGGAGTGCCTGTACATCAATCGCCAAGAGGATATGGGGCTACCAGGTCTGAGAGCCTCAAAACTCAGTTACCACCCCACTACAGTAGCAGATAAATATTGGCTTACAGATAATTTTCGTAGGCTTAAACCATCAGACTACAGTATGCTTATGGCTTTCTATAATAACGGCATAAGCACATTAAAAGACCCTCTGTGGTATAAAAACTATACAGAACATGAGTTGCAAACCTTACTGCAAGATGGTTATGTTTTAGGGCTTTTTAGTGGGGAGAAACTTATTTCAGTTTGTGCCTTTGACCCCGATAAAGAGTACGGCAACCTACTTTCCTCCATCTGCAACATTACAGACGGCATACAAACTTATGAGTTCTCAGGTCTTATGACATTAGATGGCTATAGAGGCTGCGGCTACCTTACAGCCACGGCAAAAAGAGTTATGCAATATGTAAAAGACAACATATCGCCGTGTCGCCTTTGTGCTGTAGTGCAACATGATAACACCGCATCGCTGCACACCTTAAAATCATTAGGCTTTACAGAAACCGCAGAAAAATCAGAACCCCCATACAGATTCAAGTACCTTACACTAAATTTTACCAAAATTATTCAGCCGCAATCATAGTTTTTACTACCTTTGTGGCTAAATAATTCCGTTAAATGAAATACAAGGCAAAATATTATGTGGTGTGGAAAGGCAGGGTGACAGGGGTGTTTGGCTCCTGGGAGGCTTGCAAGGAGCAGGTGCAGGGTTTTGAGGGGGCACTATATAAATCATTCCCCGATAGGGAGAGTGCAGAGGCTGCATTTAAGAGTGACCCGCATAAATTCCTGACAGGCAAGCCAAAACAGCCTAAAATAAGTGCAGAGGAGTGTAAAAACGGATATACGGAGAACGCACTTGCGGTGGATGCGGCTTGCAGCGGAAACCCTGGCGATATGGAGTATCGTGGAGTATATATAAAGACAGGAGAGGTTATTTTTCAAAGCCCTGTATATAAGTGCGGAACTAATAACATTGGAGAGTTTCTTGCCATTGTTCATGGGCTTGCACTAATACAGAAACAAGGCATTAAAGACATTATTATCTACTCCGATTCAGCCACCGCACAAAGTTGGGTCAGAAAGAAGAAATGCAACACTAAAATAATACCGTCACCAAATAACCAAAAGGTTTTTGAGCGGATACAGGCAGCGGAAAAGTGGTTACAGGAGAACACCTACACCACCCCAATAAAAAAATGGCATACGGAAATTTGGGGCGAGATTCCAGCGGATTTCGGAAGGAAATGACATCACTTACAAGATTCTTCGCATACGCTCAGAATGACGATATGTGATTTAGATACGGTCAAATATGAAAAGAGCATTAAAACAATACTTTAAAGACAACTCCCTATTCTGGTGCGGAATGCTGCTTACCATACTTATTATGGGGCTGTTCCTATTTGAGAACGGACTTATAAACGGGTTCCTAATGCTTAACAGCCACCACACACCATTTTGGGATACATTTTTTTACTACTGCACATACCTTGGCGGCGGACTGCCATGCTACGTAGGTATTGCCGTAATGATATTTTGGTTTAGAAAAGGTCTGTTTATTCTTGCAGGGCAAGGCATTGCAGCCATACTTACCCAACCCCTTAAATACTCTTTTGCAAGACCAAGACCACTCTCTTTTTACACCGATGCTTTAGACCCCTCAAGTGCAGACCTTGGACCGCTGATAGATTCCGTATCACAATTCTATTCCATTCCCGGAGGTTACAACTCATTTCCAAGCGGACACACCTCAGCCATATTTGCTTTTGTAGGTTGTTTGGCAGCCATACTTCCAAACAAGTATAAAGGTTGGCAGGTGGCATTTCTAATTGTAGGCATTATAGGGGCATACTCCAGAATATATCTGTGCTGTCATTTTGTAGAAGATACACTCTCAGGAGCATTTGTAGGTTCTGTAGCAACAGCCATTGCCTATATTATTTTCTATTACAAGGATTGGGGAGAAAAACCGATATATACGCTACTACGTAGCGATGTATAATGTATGATGTATAACTGTCAACTGTCAACTGTCAACTGTCAACTTGCATTTTACACATTGGGTTGTAAGCTTAATTTTGCCGAATCATCTTATTTGGCAAAAACGCTTTATGATGCAGGTTTCAGCAAGGCATCTGCCACAGAATCGCCCGATGTCTGCATAATAAACACTTGCACCGTAACCGATGCGGCAGACCGCAAGGGGCGGCAGCTCATTCACAGCATAAACCGCAAGCACCCTAATGCCTTCATCATAGTTACAGGCTGTTACGCCCAACTAAAATCTGAAGAAATAAGCCGAATACCTGGGGTTGATTTAGTGCTTGGTGCAAACGATAAGTTCTCCATACCTGAACTTCTACAAAAAATAAGAGACAAGCAATCCATTACTAAAATACAAGTAACTGATTGTAAATATATTACCCCATTCTATCCATCAGTATCGTCAGAAGGCAGGACACGCCATTTCCTTAAAATACAGGACGGCTGTGACCGTTTCTGCTCATACTGTGCCATTCCGTTTGCACGTGGCAGAAGCCGCAACGGAAGTATAACAGACATTGTAAAGCAGGCAGAGCAAGTTGCCTCTACAGGTGGCAAGGAGATTATTCTTACGGGTGTCAATATCGGGGATTTTGGCAAATCCACAGGAGAAACATTCATAGAGTTAATAAAGGCGTTAGATAATGTAGATGGCATAGAGCGTTTCCGTATATCATCAATTGAGCCTGATCTGCTTACAGATGAAATCATAGATTTTTGTGCTACAAGCAAGCGGTTTGCACCTCACTTTCATATTCCTCTACAATGCGGTTCTGATGAGATGTTGAAACTTATGCATCGCAGATATGATACGGCTCTTTTTGCAGAAAAGATTCTCAAAATAAAAAGCCTCATACCTAATGCGTTCATAGGCGTGGATGTAATAGCCGGTATGCGTGGTGAGACCACGGAACTGTTCAATGAGAGCCTTGATTTTATTAAATCCCTGCCAATCACAAGACTGCACGTATTCCCGTACTCTGAAAGGGCAAATACTGCGGCACTTAAAATACCTTACAAGGTTTCACCTGCAGAGCAGAAACGCCGTGTAAAAGTGCTTATGGATTGGTCATTAGAGCAGATTACAGCATTCTACAACGCTCAGACAGGCTCTAAACGAAGAGTTCTTTGGGAGTCAGCAAACAAAAACGGAACTATGTTTGGGTTTACAGAAAACTATGTAAAACTGCAGAAGCCATATAGTAAGGAGTGGGTGAATATGGTGGAGGAAGTTACAATAACCACATCAATGCTTAACCTTGAATCTGAGGATTAGACAACACTCTTACTTTAAAGGAATCTTTTCAAAATTAAGTTCATTGCCAACAGACACCACCACATAAGAGGTATTGTCCGCATCATCTTTCAGGCTCTCAAGAGTAAGATACCTTACACCGGCAAATGTAACATCGTCCCAATTATGCTTATGACCTGTAAGCACTAATTTTACGCCGTACTGACGGAACATATTTGTAAGCGTGTAGGTCTCTTCCAATGGATAATTGGCTGAATTTCCGTCAAATGCCTTGCCCTGAAAGAAATCAGTATGTGTACATACTATTATATTTCTGTACCCCGATGCCACCATAAGCAACTCTCTCAACCAATCCATTTGTTTTGAGCCAAGTGTGCCGTTGCCACTGTCAAGAAAAATGAAAAGGTCAAGTTTCCTGCCGCTTGTTTCAGAAACGGTTTCTACATAATAGGTTGAGGTGTGCCAATACTCCACAAATGAACTCCATTGGGCAAAATGCAGGTCATGATTACCTACAATAGCAAAAATAGGCTCCTGCATTACGTTGTACACAAGTTTGTGGTGTTCCTTTCCACTTACCAAATCACCCAAATGAACCGCAAACTTGCAATTGGAATCATGTTTATAGGCAGACACAAAACGGCTGAACTTATCAGTTGTGGTTTGAATATGAGTATCGGAGCAGACATAAACTCTATATGAATCAGGAACTTTCAAAACAGGATATTCATGAGCGTTGTTCCACTCCATAGATTTGTCAAATCTGGCATCGGGTGTAGGACTTGAACTTACAAGAACGCCTGAAATGTCATTGGTTTCACAAGAGACCAACAACACCATTAAAGCAATAGCCAATATTTTATCAAATTTTTTCATTCCAAAATAAGTCCTATTCCAATACGTGCCGTAATTCCAAAGAACTGAGCCTGCACATTCCCTATGCCTACAGGCTTGCATTCAACTCCTGCTGAGAGTCTCATCATATCAAACAAGTCATATCTTGCACTAAGCATGAACAGCGGTTCTGACCAACGCTCTATTTGGTAATCATTAAAGTTTGACATCCTTAATGAAATGTTCCAGTTTGAATACTGCGGACGGCAAAAAACCTCAACACCATATAGTATGTTTGCAAGTTCCTTATGGTAACCGCCACCGTCAAACGGCACTAAAAATCTACCAAACCAGCCAACCTGAAAACTCAGATAATCAAATCTATAGCCCACACTTGCGGCAATGGCGGCATCGTGGATTCTGTCTTTAACATCTATTCTGTAATACGGTTCAAAATCCAAAAACAATTCTCCAACAGGCAGAGGCAATCTTGGCTTTAACCTAAAATCAACTGTGTGAACATTTAATGTGGAGAATTGAAGTGCTGTGGTAAATTCAAAATAAGGGGTTTTGGCAAATGTACTTTTCAAATCAAAATTAGCCATTGATTTCCACTGAATGTTGTATGAGTATTCAGGCATAAATTCAAAACTGACTGATGGTTCATAGAAACCTCTTGAAAGATTTGACGCAAAACCTCCAAATGATATCGTCAAAAACAATATTATTAGCCTAATTTTTCTCATACACACCACAAATGTATAACAAACCATCAAATATCACAAATTTATTTTTATCTTTGTAGTTTGTATGGTTTTTGACCTTCTTTACACCGATACCGCAACTAGTGCCCGTGCAGGACTCATAACCACAGACCACGGCACCATTGAAACGCCTATATTCATGCCTGTAGGTACTGTAGGCAGTGTAAAGGCTGTACACCAGCGTGAACTCAGAGACGACATAAAAGCCCAAATAATATTAGGCAACACCTACCATCTTTACTTAAGACCGGGTCTTGACATTCTAAGACAGGCCGGAGGTCTGCATAAGTTCATTGGTTGGGAGCGTCCTATTCTGACAGACAGTGGCGGTTTTCAGGTTTTCTCCTTATCACAAACAAGAAAACTAAAGGAAGAGGGCGTTACATTCAGTTCCCACATAGACGGCAGCAAGCATCTTTTTACACCTGAAAATGTAGTTGATACACAGCGTATTATAGGCTCTGATATTATGATGGTTCTTGATGAATGCTGTCCCGGCGATGCTGAATACAGTTATGCAAAAAAATCTCTTGAACTTACGCATAAATGGCTTGACAGGGGTGTCAGACATTTTAAGGAGACCCAACCTCTTTATGGATACAATCAAAGTTACTTTCCTATTGTTCAAGGCTGTGTATATCCTGACTTAAGGCGTGAATCGGCATACAAGGTGGCGGAAATGGATATGGACGGCAATGCCATAGGCGGTCTTGCTGTTGGAGAACCAACAGAGAAGATGTATGAGATGATAGAGGTTGTCAATGAGATTCTCCCTAAAGAAAAACCAAGATACCTAATGGGTGTAGGCACACCTGCAAACCTTCTTGAAGCCATAGAGCGTGGAGTTGACATGTTTGATTGCGTAATGCCTACCCGTAACGGCAGAAACGGAATGCTGTTTACAAAAAACGGCACCATAAACATAAGAAACCAAAAGTGGGCAGATTGTTTTGAGCCTATTGAGGCTGACGGAGCATCGTATGTTGACACTGCATACACAAAAGCGTATCTACGCCATTTGACAATAAGCGGAGAACTGCTTGGGCTTCAGATTGCTTCAGTCCATAACCTTGCATTCTACCTGTGGCTTGTCAGAGAGGCACGCAAGCACATTCTTGCAGGAGATTTTTCAACTTGGAAAAATGCAACACTCCAAAATGTAAGCAGAAAACTATGAGGCGTAAACTGAATGTCATATTGTCAATAGTTCTGTTGCTTATGTGTGTGCATATCAACGCACAAACAGAAGGAACCGCCCCAACTGCAACTGAACCAACCGCACCTGCACCAACTGCACCTGCACCAACTGCTACAGCAAGTAAGGATTCAGTAACGCTATCATACGGAGAGGCTTTGAAGGCATGGCATGTGCAGGAGCCTTCAGCCGTTGAAATTCCGTCATCGCCTGACACACTTCACCTGAACTACCAAAGGGCAACCACACCTGTCTATAATAAATATATTGCGGCAGAGTGGCTTGGAAATATGGGACTGCCTGCACAGTCTGCTGTTCTTTCTGACAGACAAGGCACCAGACTTACAGGAGACTTCCTGTTTCAGCACTCGTACGAGCCTTATTATCTTGGAGTTGAAGATGTATATTTCTATAATACAAGAGTTCCATACACAAACATAGCCTACTACACAGGAGGTTATACAAGACATGGAGAAGACCGCCTTAACGGTCTGTTCTCTGCAAATGTAAACAAAAGACTGAATCTTGGACTATGCTTTGATTATATCTACGGAAGAGGCTCTTTCTACAATCAATCATCTGACGGACTTAACGGTGCCATAAACCTTAGTTACAGGGGAGAAAGATACTCAGCCTATTTTATTGCCGGCATAAACAACATGAGAAATTATGAGAACGGCGGTATTGCTAATGACGCATCTCTTAGGGGCATGGATGACAGTTACAATGTTCCCGTAGCATTTGGAAACACTAATGTTTTTTCAACTTTCCGTTCATACTATTTTTGGACGGACCATCAATATCACATAGGATACAAGCAACTTGACCCCGATGACAGTGAGAAATCAACTTTCATACCTATTGCAACTCTTTCATACACAATTAAATATGAAGGTAGCAGAAAAAGATACTATGAAAAGAGCGTTCCGTTGAATTTTTATGACAACAACTTCTATTCTGATTCATACAGTCGCGATACAGTATCACTCAATTACATCAGAAACGTGCTTTCCATAACCTTCAATGAAGGTTTCAAACCTTGGATGGTGTTTTCTTTAAGGGCATTTGCAGAGGCTGATTGGGAAGAGAACATGCGTATGACCGGCGACTCTCAATACACATGGAACTCACAAGCAAAAGTCAGCGTTGGCGGTGAACTGTTTAAGAGAACAGGGAACACAACATACGGTGTGTTAGGAGAAGTTCTGCTTCTTGGCTCAGACAAACGCCCTGCATTTAATGTGAACGGAGACTTCAACACAGTTATACCGCTGAAAACATGTAGCCTTACAATAAACGCCGTAGGTCACATAAAAAGTGTAAATCCAAGTTATTTTCAAGAGCATTACTACTCAAACCACTTTATTTGGGAAAACAAATTCAACAACACTTGGGACGCAAGAGGCTACGGCAAGATAGGCATTCCAAACAAGTGGGTTGACTTTGAAGTTGGTGCAGGGTGGCAGGGCCTGAAGCAATACATCTACTTTGATTCTGCCGCTATGCCGGCACAATGCAATGATTTCATTCAAATTATAAGCGGAGAGGCAAAACTGAACCTCAAAGTCAAATGGTTCCACTGGGAAAACAAGGCAGTGCTGCAATACACTTCAAAACCTGAGGTAATGGCACTACCGCTTGTTTCCGTATATTCAAACTTATATGCCGCATTTAGGGTGTTTAAGGTTCTTAACATACAGCTTGGTGTTGACTGCCGATACAACACCAAATACTATGCTAACGCATATATGCCTGCAACAGGTCAATTCTATGTACAGAACAAAGTGCTATGCGGAAACTACCCTGAAATGAACCTTTACGCAAATTTCAAACTAAAGAAATTCCGTTTCTTTGTAATGTGGTACAATTTCTCAAGTCTGTTTATGGAACCAACATATATGACAACACCACACTACCCTCTTAATCCAAGTATGGTCAAAATTGGGTTATCGTGGAATTTCTATGATTAAAATTTTTATTCTATGGAGAAAGACAAAATTAAATATCTGATAATTGCTGTTGTGGTATCACTTGTTACTGCATTGGCATCGTGGATTAAAAACGGAGAGCCATACAAGGTAAAACACAGGGATTTTGATGAAATTATGGCATCGGGTGAGATAAAAGTAATTGTTGAAGACAACAAAATGAGTTATTACACGCTTCAATGTGACACTATTGTTGAATGTGATTCATTAAAAGGCTTGCAAGTTGATATGATTAAGGAATTTGGCAAAAAGCATGGCCTTAACATCACCTTTTTTGAGCAACGCGACCTGAATGTTGCCATGGATATGCTTTTTGGCAATCAGGTTGATGTTCTTGTATGGCATATTCCTGTTTATGATGACATGAAACAGACCATTGCATACACAATACCTGTGTTTACAAGCCGTCAGAAACTTATTCAAAGAAAGCATAGCAAAACTGACACAACTCTGTTTATTACAAACCAACTTGACCTTGCTGAAAAAGATGTGTTCATAGTTCCAGGCTCAATTTTCAAACAGAGGTTAGAGAATCTGCAACGCGAAATAGGCGACACCATTTATATTCATGAAATGCCTGGTGCAAATGATGATTTGCTGTTTCGTCTTGTGTCTGACACGTTTATAGACTATTCTGTATGCGATGAGTTTGTGGCAAGGGTTCTTCAAAAGGATTACCCTGCCGTTGATATGTCAACTGCCGTTAGTTTTACTCAGAACTATTCTTGGGGCGTAAGCCCCGATACCCCCGTTCTGCTTGATAGCCTGAACGCATGGCTGGAGGTGTATCTTGAGAGCAAGGAGTACAATAAGATTTACAGGAAATATACAGGAGTGAAGTAGAGGTTAAAGGAGAAAGGAGAGTTAAAAGTTATGCATCAACACGAACATAATCATCATACGTTAAATGCTGAAAGTCTGAATAAGGCTTTTATATGGGGTATTGCACTTAATGCCGCATTTGTCATTGTTGAATTTGTGCTTGGCTTTATTTCCGGCTCACTTGGACTTGTTTCTGATGCCGGTCATAATTTAGGAGATACAGCAAGCCTTATTCTTGCCTTGTTTGCCTTAACTCTTGCATCAAAAGCACCTACATCAAACTACACATACGGATTAAGTAAGGGTACTATTCTTGTATCGCTTGTAAATGCAGTCATTCTAATGGTGGCGGTTGTGCTTATTATTATTGAATGCATTGAGAAATTCGCTAATCCACAACCTGTAAACGGTAATTTTATAATTATAGTGGCGGCTGTAGGCGTTATAATAAACGGCGTTACGGCTTGGCTTTTTGTCAAGGACAAGGACAAAGACCTTAATGTTAAAGGTGCTTACCTTCACATGGCTATGGACGCTCTTGTTTCTGTAGGTGTGGTGGTATCGGGTGTTCTAATCAAATTTACGGGATGGTATATAATAGACCCGATAATAGGGCTTATAGTTGCTGTAATTATAGTGGTATCAACTTGGGATCTGCTAAAAGACAGTCTCCGATTGGTACTTGACGGAGTGCCTGAAGGAATTGATGTGGAACAGATAAAAAGTGCAATTCAAGAGATTGAAGGTGTTGAAGACTGCCATCATCTGCACATTTGGGCTTTAAGCACAACACAAAATGCAATGACCGCCCACATTGTTGTAAAAGAAGGTGCTGACCCTGAAAAAGTCAAGCATAATATCAAGCAAAAACTTGAGTCTTATAATATAAATCATGCCACAATAGAAACAGAGTCAAAACATTGCGGTTGTTCAGATATATGTTCCAGATAATAGCAACATCAATAATATTGCTTGCCGCTGTAATTTACATTGGCAAAAGCTTATATGATGCCATAAAGGGCAAAAACAAATGTCCTTATAACTGCAAAGATTGCCCTATAAAAGAAAAATGCAATGAAGTTAAGTGAATTACAAACAGGGAAAAGCGGTATAATTGTAAAGGTTGCCGGTTCAGGCAAATTCCGTAAACGTATTATTGAAATGGGATTTGTAGGAGGACAGCGTGTTGATGTTTTGCTTAACGCACCGCTGAGAGACCCTATTAAATACAAGGTTATGGATTATGAGGTGTCGCTTCGCCGTAAGGAGGCAGACCTTGTGGAAATAATTACAGAAGAAGAGGCAAAACTACAACGTGCAGAGCATACTGACCTTCCAAGTTCAGTGGAAGACGCGTATGAGGTTATGGGACATATTGCCGGGGAAAAGAGCAAAACAATAAATGTAGCACTTGTTGGCAATCCAAACGCAGGAAAAACATCTCTTTTCAATATAGCATCGGGTGCTCATGAACACGTAGGAAACTATACAGGGGTTACCGTAGATGCAAAAGAGGGACACTTTGAATTTGAAGGCTATACATTCAATATTTTTGACTTGCCCGGCACCTATTCCCTTTCAACTTACACCCCTGAAGAGATATATGTTCGCAAGCACATTTTCAATTCCACACCCGATGTAATAATAAACATAGTCGGAGCGTCAAGCCTTGAGCGTAATCTATACCTTACAACCCAACTGATTGATATGGATATACCCACCGTCATTGCTCTGAATATGTATGATGAGTTACAAAAAAGCGGTGCTTCTCTTGACACAAAGGCGTTAGGTTCAATGTTTGGTATGCCCGTAATACCAACTGTGGCAAGTGAAGGGTTTAATGGAAACAGCGGACTAAAGGAGTTGTTTGAAACGGTAATAAAGGTTTATTCCAATACGGAGCCAACATCACGGCATATTCATATAAATCACTGCGGTGAACTTCAAGAGGCAATAGACACCCTTAACAAACTGATTAACAAGTCTGACAATTTCAGCGGCGTGATTTCCAGCCGTTTCTATGCCGTTAAACTTATGGAACGCGATACTGAAATTGAAGCATACATAAAGACTTTAACTAATTCATCAGATATTTTTGCGTATCGTGATAAAGTAATAACTCACATAGAGGCTGAATTGGAAGAGGATTGTGAAAGTGCCATTATAAATGCCAAATACGGCTTTATTCAGGGGGCGTTAGCAGAGACATATAAGGAGGGGGAAGTTGATGCCTTCAAAGCCACAAAGGTCATAGATGCGGTTGTCACCCACAAGTTCTGGGGATTCCCTATATTCATACTCTTTATGCTTGTAATGTTTGAGTGTACGTTTGTTATAGGGCAGTACCCTATGGATTGGATAGAGTCTGGCGTTGAATGGCTTGCAGGGTTTGTAGGCTCAACAATGTCAGACGGTCCGTTAAAGGATTTACTTGTAAACGGCATAATAAGCGGAGTTGGCGGAGTATTGGTTTTTCTACCTAATATTCTGATTCTCTATTTCTTTATATCGTTGATGGAGGATTCAGGGTATCTTTCACGTGCCGCTTTCATTATGGACAAGATAATGCACAGAATGGGGTTGCACGGAAAATCTTTTGTACCAATGCTGATGGGGTTTGGCTGTAGTGTTCCTGCCGTTATGGCAACACGTACTCTTGAAAGTAAAAGCAGCCGTCTTATCACAATGCTTGTAACACCGTTTATGAGTTGCAGTGCAAGACTGCCGGTATATCTTATATTCACAGCCATATTCTTTCCCAAGCATGCAGGGCTTGTAATGTTAAGTCTCTATTTAATTGGCATAGTTGTAGCGGTAATTATGGCAAGAGTGCTGAAGAAAACCTTATTCAAGGAAGATGACATTCCGTTTGTCATGGAGTTACCACCATACAGAGTGCCTACCGTAAAATCCGCTTTGCATCACATGTGGGAAAAATCAAAGCAGTACTTAAAGAAAATGGGTACAATAATTCTGTTTGCCTCCATTATAATTTGGGCATTAGGATATTTTCCAAGACCAAAAACCAACGATGTAACCGTTCAGCAGCAGATGGAGAACAGTTATATAGGAAAAATAGGAAAGGCTATTGAACCTGTTATGTCTCCACTTGGATTTGACTGGAAAATGAGCGTTAGCCTTGCTGCAGGATTGCCTGCTAAAGAGGTTATTGTAAGTACTCTATCAGTACTCTACACAGGCAACGATGAAAGTAATGAACTTGGAGATGTTATGCTACAGCAGGTCAAGCCTGACGGCACACCGTTATATACACCACTAATTGCATTCACCTTTATGGTGTTTGTATTGCTGTATTTCCCATGCATTGCCACACTCACAGCCATAAGGCAGGAGAGTGGCAGTTGGAAATGGGCATTATTCTCCGCCGTTTATTCAACGGCAATAGCGTGGATTATTTGTTTTGCAATTTTCCAAATAGGAACTCTGTTTGGGTGATTATTTTCCAAACATCTCCTTTAATGTGCCAAGTGAGCCAAGTACACCTGTGGCCTCGTATGGAATATATACAGTCTTGTTATCCTTGCCTTTGGTCATCTCTTTAAGTCCGTCAATGTACTTAATGGCAAGCAAATAGTTAACAGGGTCTGCACCTTTTATAGCGGCTACTGAATCTGCTACTTGCTTGATGGCAGCAGCCTCTGCTTCCGCTTGGAGTACCTGAGCCTTTGCCTGACCTTCAGCCTTAAGGATTCTTGCCTGTTTCTCAGCCTCAGCGGCATTGATTTCAGCAGATTTCTCACCTTCTGACTTAAGAATTGCAGACTGCTTTTCACCTTCAGCCTTTAGAATCTCTGCACGGCGGTCACGCTCTGCCTGCATCTGCTTCTCCATTGCAATGCGTATGCTTTGTGGAGGTGTAATGTCTTGTAATTCAACTCTATTTACCTTTACGCCCCACTTGTTTGTGGCTTCATCAAGAACTGAGCGTAACTTTGAGTTAATAGTGTCTCTTGAAGTAAGTGTCTCATCAAGTTCCAACTCTCCTACAACATTACGCAGTGTGGTTTGGGTAAGTTTTTCTATTGCCATTGGCAGATTCTTGATTTCATAGACTGACTTAACTGGGTCCACTATCTGGAAATAGAGAAGTGCGTTTATCTCTGTCATAACGTTATCTTTTGTAATAACGCTCTGTTTGTCAAAGTCATACACCTGCTCACGCAAATCTATCTTATTACTCATTCTCAAAGCGCCGCTATTCATTCTTGTAACGGTTTCTTTTCCACGCTCAACAATAGGCAGAATTACATTAATACCTGCCTTAAGCGTTCTGTGATAACGTCCAAGACGCTCAATAATCATAGTTTCTGATTGAGAAACTATTTTTACACCTTTTAATACATAAATAATCACCAAAATGCAGATGATTATTAAAACAATTGTTCCTGCTGACATAATTATATTGTTTAATTGGTTAATCGGTTAATCGAATCTTTCAGTTCACCGATTCTACGATTCACCGATTCACCGTTAATACTATGCTTTCTCTTGAAATTACTTTAACCTCAGCGCCTACTTCTATGACAGCACCTGTCTGTGACACCGCTTTCCACATATCGCCGTCAATTTTAACATAACCTGTGCCTTTTGATGCATCAATAGTCTCTGTTACAACTGCCTTACGCCCTATAATGGCATCGGCGTTTGTTTGAACCTGCTCTCCTTTATGCTTGTTAAGCCATTTAAGAGCAAACGGACGAATAAAAATCAGGGCTAACATTGAGCCCACTATAAATGCTGAAATCTGATACTCCAATCCAAGTTCAAAATAGGCGAGAACAGCGGCTATAAGCGTACCTATGGCAAAACATATAACCCCAAAACCTGCTGTCACAAGTTCCAATATCACTAAAAACGCTGTGGCTATAAGCCAATAATAGTAAGGCGACATTTTGTAATAGTTAGAAGTGAAAATTATTTCCAAAGTTTGTTTGGATATTTACCCTTTGATATCAATGAATTTATTTGAAGCAGTACATTTGGTTTATCTGCCGCGTATGTAACTCCAAACCACTTGCTTGATGTACTGAGCACCTTAACCTTAGCATTGCCATTATTTATTAGGTGGTCAACCATAGTAGGTATATAAAACTCCGCTTTCAGGCTCTTCTCATTGGTTTTAAGGAACTCCTTGAAGAACTCCTCTGAATATTCAAAATAATCAGGAGTGAAGCCCCACATATTCATTGATACCGGTGTGTTAGGAGCAACTTGTGTATCGGTGCCGTCATCATTATGATTTACAATGACACCACCCTGCTCCTCTATCTTTGTATGTTCAACTATTGAGGTAAGATATCCGTTGGCATCTTTCTGACAAACCCCTCTGGAAACTGTTCCGCTCTCTGACAGAGTGTTTCTTACAGGAAAGCCCACCATACAGTATTGACCTTTTGTACCTTCCATCTTAACAAGTTCATCTGCAAGAACCTGAAATGACTCCTGACCATAAAAGTCATCACCGTTGATAACCGCAAACGGCTCTTTTACAACATCCTTGCCCATAAGGACAGCATGGTTTGTACCCCATGGCTTAACTCTTTCAGGATTAACTGTAAAGCCCTTAGGCAGATTATCCAAATCCTGATAAACCACCTCTACAGGAATTTTGTCAGCAAACTTGGAGATTACAATTTTCTTGAAATCATCAGCAAAATCACGGCGAATTACAAACACAACCTTGCCGAATCCTGCACGGATTGCATCAAAAATGGAATAATCAATAATGGTCTCTCCGTTTGGGCCAAGTCCGTCCATCTGTTTAAGTCCACCATAGCGGCTACCCATTCCTGCCGCCATAACATAAAGTGTAGGTTTCATTTTATGAAGTTTAGAATTTTATTAATCAAATATTTGTTTGCAATGCCTCTTGTAAAGGACTCGTCCTTATTAAAGAAAATCTGCGATTCAAACTGAATGCCGCTATCAACTAACTTTTCACTGAGTTTCTTTGTCTGTTCCAACGGAATTTCAGTATCGTTTTCAGAGTGTAAAATTAAAACTTTTTTATTTAATTTGGAAATATTATTAACCGCACTATTCTCACTATAAGCCGCCGTTGCCCCCTCTGTCTTCATAATTCGCTGAGTGACAATAGGATTATAATCTCTAATATCAGTTACAGGCGATACAACAACTGCCGCATTGAACGGATTTTCGTCTGCCAATATGGCGGACAACGCAACTCCTGCGTTCAGTTTTTCACCTACTATTATAAACTCCGATGCCTCCCCTCTGCTTATAATGTCATTTGCCACCGTTATGTAATCAGCGGCAGGTGCCCTAAAAATATTCAGATAATTGCCTTGTGCAAAATTTCTTCCCTGCCCTTCCGTTCCTCTTGTCTTCACCACAACTACAGTGTAGCCTTCATTACACATTGCCGCTTCAAAAGCGTCATCTCTATTATTTTCAAAATCAGATACATACATTATGTATTTACCATTACTTCCACTATTTGGAACAGCAATATAATAGTTCAGATTATCTGTCTGACGCAACTCTCTGCGATATTTAGGGGCATCGTCAAGCGTAATCAAATCCCTTACTTTACCACCTTTAACATCAAATACAGATATTTGTGTGGGTGAATTAAGAGTTTTTGTTGTACATTCAAAATACTTATAGTCCGCACTGAACCTTGCCAAAGACGATACTGTATCGGGGGTAATGGTCTGAGATTTTGAGCCGTCAGCAGAAACGGAACAGACATAACGGTTAATGCCGTCAGATGTTTGATAATATAGCCTTTTTGAGGCGGCATCGTAGCCGTATGCACTTGTAACGCCTATCTCTCCGTTTGTAAGTTGTTTTAGTTTATTGCCGTTAGGACCATATAAATAGAGTTGTTTTCTGTCATCTTCACATCTTGCAACAACAAAATTGTTTGTCCCTTCCAAAAATTTAACAAATTTGGCTGCAAACGGAGGAATAAACTTGTCTTCCTTATATTCATACACATTTTTTGCAACAAATGTGTTAATGTTCACCTTTACAAGTTTCAATGTATTTTGAGCCTTATTAAGGTACATTACCGCTATTTGTTCAGGGTCCTGCGTAAGTTCAACGGCAGTGATATAGGCAGCATCAGTGTC
>JAZUKL010000104.1:0-12067 GCA_045643245.1 Candidatus Enterocola sp. | reverse complement strand
GGTCTTATGGTTTATGGTGTGCGTAACCTTTATAACGGCACATCGGGTACAGAACTTATGGGCAAGAAACTTGGTATTTTGGCATACGGCAATGTAGGACGTAATGTTGCCCGTGTTGCCAAAGGCTTTGGAATGGAGATTTATGCTTTTGACGCATACTGTCCAAAAGAGGTTATTGAGAAAGACGGCGTAAAGGCACTAAACTCTACAGAAGAGTTGTTTGAGACTTGCCAAGTTGTATCACTTCATATTCCTGCTACAGCAGAGACTAAGAACTCAATAAACTATAATCTGCTTTCTAAGATGCCTAAGAATGCAATGCTTCTTAACACAGCACGTAAAGAGGTTATAAATGAGGCTGAGCTTATTAAGATTATGGAGGAGCGTGCAGATTTCCGTTACATTACAGACATTATGCCTGTGGCTAATGATGAGTTTGCCGCTAAGTTTGCAGGACGCTACTTTGCCACACCTAAAAAGATGGGTGCACAAACAGCAGAAGCCAACATCAATGCCGGCATTGCAGCCGCCAACCAAATTGTAGGCTTCCTTAAAGACGGCATAGACAAGTTTAGAGTAAACAAGTAATTCAAGAACTTAACAATGGGAAAGGGTGACGTTTCCGTCACCCTTTCTTTTAAGGAGGATTGTCTGAGTGGTCTAAGGTGCCGCACTCGAAATGCGGTGTACGCCCTAAAGCGTACCGGGGGTTCGAATCCCTCATCCTCCGCAAAAACCAACCGATTATGAAAAAAATATTTTCTTTCCTGATTGCAGCAATATGTGCAACAACAGTTAACGCACAGTTTACAATTGACGCATCTAAGGCAAGTGATGCTCCAAAAGAGAAGAAAGATATACTTGTAGCCTATTTTTCTGTTACAGGAAACACTAAGAAAGTTGCAGAAGAACTTGCTGCCGCAGCCGATGCTGACCTTTGGGAAATAGTGCCGCTTGTGCCTTACACTAAGGAAGACCTTGACTATAAGAACCCTAAATCACGCTCATCCGTTGAAATGAAAGACCCATACGAGCGACCCACAATAAAGATGTGTACAGACACAAGGCATTATAAGGTTATTTTCCTTGGATTTCCTATTTGGTGGGGAGTGTGTCCAAAACTGATAAACTCTTGGATTGAAAACAATGACCTTACAGGCAAAACAATGGTGCCATTTGCCACATCGGGTTCAAGCCAAATAGCACCTGCGGTTGAAGCACTCAGAAAAACATACCCTGACTACAAATGGGATGACGGTAGACTGCTGAACTCATATCCTGACGGATTCCTAAAAAGTTGGGCATCAAAATATATAAAATAGGGTCAAGGGCGTAGCCATAACATTATGACTACGCCCTTCCTTTTTACCACAATTAACAATTAATTTTACTTCTCAGGTGCCTGAGGTGCCTTTGGACATCCTTTGTGACAAGCCTTATGACAACCTTTGTGGCAACATTTATGTCCTTGCTTATGGAACTTTTTAGGACCGCCAAAGTGACATTTAATATCAAGAAGTTTCTTTTGCTCTTGAACGCTTAAGTTGTCAAAGTTCTCCCAATCCGCCTTGAACTTTTCAAATGCCGCCTTACGTGCCGCATCAATTGAATCAACTTTTGCCTTACGCTTTGCAATCAAGTCCTTTTGCTCTGCCTCTGAAAGTTCATCAAACTTAGCCCACTTCTCCATATCGGGGCACTTTTTGAAGTCACCTTTGTGGCAGTGATGCTTGTGGCAAGGAGCCTCGCAAGCCTGTCTTGCACCTTCACACTCAGAGTTGTCATTACTATTGCAACATGAAGTTGCCATTAAAACCACCATGGCTACTGAAGCCAATTTAACAATCTTTTTCATAATTTTCTGTTTTTAGTTTTTATTCCCGTATCGGGGTGTTAATTATTGAATTTGTCTCTTTGACTACAACAAAAATATAAAGGTTTAATCAAAAGTGAAAAATTTTTCAAAAAAAATTGTTTATAACTTTCCGCCACACCTATATAGTACTGCAAAATATATTCACTAAATTTGCAGAAAGAGATTTTAATCAGAAAAACCATGATAGTAAAACCATTCAAAGGCATCCGTCCTCCAAAAGAATTGATAGAGCAGGTTGCCTCACGTCCGTATGACGTGCTTAATTCAGAGGAAGCAAGAGCAGAAGCCGCCGGTAATGAAAAATCACTTTACCACATTATCAAGCCTGAAATTGATTTTCCTGTGGGAAAGAATGAACATGATGAAGATGTTTATGTAAAAGCGGCTGAGAACTTTCAAAAATTCCAAGACAAAGGTTGGCTGGTACAGGACAAAAAGGAGCAATACTATGTTTATGCCCAGACAATGAACGGCAAGACACAGTACGGACTTTGCATCTGTGCCTACGTTGATGACTACATGACAGGCAAAATCAAGAAACATGAGCTTACCCGCCGTGACAAGGAGGAGGACCGTATGAAGCATGTGCGTGTAAACAACGCCAACATTGAGCCGGTTTTCTTTGCCTATAAACACAACGATGAACTTGATGCCATTGTAGCAAAAGTTTGTGCAGGCAAACCTGAATATGATTTTACAGCACCGGACGGATTTGGACATCATTTCTGGGTGATTGATGATGATGCCACCATTAAGCGTATAACAGAGATTTTTGCAAGCATACCTACAATGTATATTGCTGATGGACACCATAGAAGTGCAGCCGCAGCCCTTGTAGGCAATGAGAAAAGACTTCAGAACCCAAATCATAAGGGAGATGAGGAGTACAACTACTTCCTTGCCGTATGTTTTCCTGACAACCAACTTAACATTATTGATTATAACCGCGTTGTAAAAGACCTCAATGGTCTTTCAGATGAAGAGTTTATTGCTAAACTTTCAGAGAACTTTACAGTCCAAGAGAAAGGCACCGATATTTACAAGCCTTGCAAGTTGCATAACTTCTCACTTTACTTAAGTGGCAAGTGGTATTCACTTACGGCCAAGGAAGGTACATACAACGATGCTGACCCTATAGGGGTGCTTGACGTAACCGTTTCATCAAATCTTATACTTGATAAGATTTTGGGCATCAAAGACTTGCGAAGTGATAAAAGAATTGATTTTGTAGGTGGTATTCGCGGATTGGGTGAACTTAAGAAAAGAGTTGATAGCGGAGAGATGAAGATGGCACTTGCCCTCTACCCTGTAACTATGCAGCAAATCATTGACATTGCTGATTCAGGTAACATTATGCCACCAAAAACCACTTGGTTTGAACCAAAACTACGTTCTGGATTGGTGATACATAAACTAATATAATCCTTTCGTCATTCTGAGTGAAGCAGAGCGAAACGAAGAATCTTTTGAGATTTTTCGCTACGCTCAAAATGACGATACTATTGATTAACAAACAACCTAATAACTAATGAACAAACTAGTATCAATATCAGACTGCACAAAAGAGGATTTGCTGCACATTGTAAATCTTGCAGAGAAATTTGAGAAGAATCCAAATCCACATCTGCTTGACGGAAAATTGGTGGCGACACTGTTTTTTGAGCCGTCAACACGTACAAGGTTAAGTTTTGAGACAGCAGTACAAAGACTTGGCGGAAGGGTTATAGGATTTTCTGATGCCGCAACCTCAAGTTCATCAAAAGGAGAAACATTGCATGACACCATTAAAATGGTAAGCAACTATGTTGACCTCATTGTTATGAGACATCCTGTTGAAGGGGCTGCAAGGTACGCATCGGAGATTACAAACATACCTGTAATAAACGCAGGAGACGGGTCTAACCAGCACCCTACCCAAACAATGCTTGACCTCTACTCCATTAAAAAGACACAGGGAACACTTGAGAACCTTACAATAAGTATGGTTGGAGACCTAAAATACGGTAGAACCGTTCACTCCCTGCTTATGGCAATGAGATTCTTTAATCCAACATACCATTTTGTGTCTCCAAAAGAGTTGAAACTGCCTCCACAATATCCGGAATATATGAAGGCAAACCATATAAAGTTTGACGAACTTGAGGATATGAACAGTATTCTGCCTGATTCTGATATACTTTACATGACACGAGTTCAGCAGGAGCGTTTCACTGACCTTGTTGAATATGAAAAGGTTAAGAACACATACACATTGCGTAACAGCATGCTTGAAGGCACTAAGAGTAATTTGAAGATTTTGCATCCGCTGCCTCGTATAAATGAAATAGCCCCCGATGTTGATGACAACTCAAAGGCATACTATTTTGAGCAGGCAAGAAACGGAGTGTTTGCCCGTCAAGCGGTGATATGCTCTATCTTAGGAATGTGTTAAGACAATAAATTAACGGTGAATCGGTGAACTGGTGAATTATGGTGCAAGCCGAATACAGACAAACTTGTTTGTATGTTGAGGCGAAGCCCATAATCACGGCGTAGCCGTAATCGATTAAACGAATAAACGAATAAATATATATGAGTAAGAAAGAATTAGTTGTATCAGCACTGGAGAATGGCACTGTAATAGACCACATACCGGCAGACCAGACTTTCAAAGTTGTAAAATTGTTAGGATTGGAGCAGTGTTCAGACCAAGTTACCATTGGGGTGAACCTCAGCAGTAAAAAACTTGGAAAGAAAGGCATAATAAAGGTGGCTGACAAATTTTTTGAGAAAAGTGAACTTGATAAGGTTGCCATTATAGCCCCCGATGCCAAAGTAAACATAATAAAGAATTATGAGGTGGTTGAGAAAATAAAACTCACTCTGCCTGATGAAGTTACAGGCATCTTGCAATGTATTAACCCTATGTGCGTAACAAACAAGGAACGTGGGGTTGAAACCAGATTCCATATCCTTGATAAGAAACACTGCACTGTGAAGTGCCACTATTGTGAGAGAATAATAAATCAAGAAGACTTGATACTTAAATAAGAAAGGAGAAAGGAGAAAGGAGAAAGGAGAAAGGAGACCGTTACTAGGAATGAGAGCAGAACTCTTTGAGTAGCGAGAGCAGAGTGAACTTGTTCACTATGCCGAGTCACGAGAAAGAGTCACAGAAAGTAACTAAGTTTACTTGAGTTATGCCGAATGACGAAGTAACATGGTTAAAACGAAGTTTTAACAAAGGAGACAAGGAACTATATCTACGTCATCTCGAGCGTTAGCGAGAGATCTAAAAAAAACAACTATATTATGTATAAATTCTTTTTATTACTTGCGAATTTAATAATTGCAACTCTTTGTTTTGCCCAAACATTAGGTACGGCAGGAGGTTCTGTTGATGCAAAATCATTGGAACTTCTTAACAAGGTCAGCAATACATATAAAAATTCAACAGGCACGCAACTTGATTTGAAGATAACATTGACTGACAACAAAACAGGAAAAAGTTCATCAACAACAGGCACATTAAAAACCACCGGCAATAAATTTTATCTCACCACAAAATATGCTGAAATGGTTTTTGACGGAAAAACACTTGATGTATATGATGTTGCCTCTAATGAACTAACAGTAAGCATCCCATCACAAGAGGAGGTCTCCTCTATTGACCCAACAGCCATTATTTCAATGTTTAAAGTAGGCTATAAGATTTCTTCCGCCTCATATAGCGGAGACATTGCAACCATAAAACTTTATCCTGAAAACAAAAATTCAGAGGTTTCCATGATTGTACTAAGCATAAACACCACCACTTCCACCCCAACAAAAATTGAAACATTCGGCAAAAACGGAATCGACAATTCAGTTGAAATAAAGAAAGTGGAGACAAACAAGAATTTTGACGACAAGACATTTGAATTTAACGCTGACAAACATAAAAACCTACAAATCATTGATTTAAGATGAATATTCTAAAATGCCTTATCATTGGTTCCGGTCCTGCAGGACTTACAGCCGCAATATATGCCTCAAGGGCAGGTCTTTCACCAGTTGTATATGAAGGTATGCAGCCAGGCGGACAGTTAACCAAAACCACAGAGATTGAGAACTTTCCAGGCTATCCAAACGGAACTACCGGTACAGAGATGATGGAAGACCTACACAAGCAGGCTGCCCGTTTTGGAGCGGAGATTAATTGGGGTGTAGTAACTAAGGTTGATTTCTCCAAGCGTCCGTTCAGCGTAACCATTGATGAAACAAATGAGATTCTTGCTCACACCGTGATTATTGCCACAGGAGCCTCAGCCAAATATCTTGGCATAGCAGATGAGCAGAAATATGCAGGCAACGGAGTATCGGCGTGTGCCACATGTGACGGATTTTTCTATCGTAAAAAAACTGTAGCAGTAGTTGGTGGCGGCGATACAGCGTGTGAGGAGGCACTATATTTGGCATCGCTCTGTAAAAAAGTTTACCTTATAGTTCGCCGTAATGTTCTGCGTGCCTCTCAGGTAATGCAGCAAAGAGTTTTTGACACTGAAAACATTGAGGTACTATTTGAACATCAGACACTTGGACTTACAGGCGATGGCGTGGTAGAGGGTGCAGACCTAATTAAGTGTAAAGGCACAGACAAGGAGGAGAAAGTTCATATTGACATTGACGGATTTTTCCTTGGTATAGGCCATCAGCCAAACTCAGATGTATTTAAGCCATATATTGAGACCGATGCCGCAGGCTACATTATTACGCAAGGCAAAAGCCAGCAGACAAATATTGAAGGTATATATGCCGCCGGCGATGTGGCAGACCCCACATACCGTCAAGCCATAACCTCAGCCGGCACCGGCTGCAAAGCCGCCATAGAAGCGGAACGCTATCTGCGTGACAACGGAATTTAATTGTAATGCAACAGCAAAAACTTAATACAAAGTAAAACAAGGCATTTTATAGTTTCCCATTCCCAAGTTTGAGCAGGAATCGGTTCAGGCATAGAAGGAATAGACCTAAAAGGATGCCGGTGGTGGCAAGAATGTAGTAGATTTCAAGGAAGCCAGTGTTCTGAACAAATGATGACAGGTAGCCTGCCAAAAAGTTAGCAATAGCACTGCTGGCAAGCCATACTCCCATAAACAGCGATGCAAACTTTACAGGGGCAAGGCGGCTGACCATTGAGAGTCCTATTGGGGATAGACATAACTCTCCTATTGTGTGTAGCAGATAAGTAAAGACAATAAACCACATTGATGCCTTAAAGGTAACATCAGGCAAGGTGTCGGTATCGCCGCCTCTCTGATAAACGGCTAAATTCATAAGCACAAATCCAAGTCCAAGAAGAATAAGTCCCATTCCCATTTTCTGTGGTATGGTGACAATTTTACCTTTTGAGTCCAACTTACCCCACATTATGGTCATAAGGGGTGCCAAGGCAAGTATAAAGAGAGGGTTAATGGATTGAAACCATGCGGTAGGCACATCAAAGCCAAAGCAGGTTCGGTCTGTGTATCGTTCTGTAAATATGGTCATTGAACAGCCAGCCTGCTCATATCCTGCAAAAAATGCAATGGCAAAGGCGGTAAGAATCACTATTGCCCACATACGCTGTTTCTCCGCTTTTGTAACTCTTGTGTGTTCAATGGCCTCCTCCTCTTTCTCTATGCTTTTGCCAGGTTTCATGCCCACCTGACCAAGATATTTATTTTGCAACATCAAGTAATTTACAAGTCCTATTAATAACCCCGATGCGGCGGCAAGGAACCCGTAACGGTATCCGTAATGCACTGCAAGCCACCCTGTAAGCAGTGGAGCAAAAAACGAGCCAAGATTTATACCCATATAGAATATGGTGAACGCCTGGTCTTTACGGCTGTCTCCGTCAGGGTACAAACCGCCAACCATAACAGAAATGTTTGGTTTGAACATGCCGTTGCCAAGAATCAGCAATGTAAGACCTGTATAGAGTGCCGCATTGTTCTGCATTGAGGCAAGTGACAAATGCCCTAAAATCATTAGAATGGAGCCTATGACTATGGATTTTCTTTGCCCTATGTATGTATCGGCTATGTAGCCACCTATAAGTGGTGTAAAATAGACAAGCCCTGTAAATATGCCATATAACAACGATGCTGACTGGTCAGAGAATCCAAGTCCTCCGTTAAGAAACTCTGCCGTAAGATATAGCACAAGCAACGCACGCATTCCGTAGTAGCTGAAACGCTCCCACATCTCTACGGTAAACAATAGATATAACCCTCTAGGATGGTTCATATTAGTTGACAGTTGACAATTGATAGTTGACAGTGAAAGATCTTTCGCTACGCTCAAGATGACGAGATGGAGTCATTGTCCACTGTCCACTCTCCACTGTCCACTATTTAAGTTCATTATAATCTCTAAATTCATTCCACATATAGCACCAACCCCTTCAGGTACTCTCCTTCAGGGTGGTAAATGTTAATTGGATGGTCTGCTCCTTGAGTAAGGAAATTTAGTATTCTGACCTTTCTTCCACTCATTGCAGCGGCTGAAAAAACAGCCAAGCGGAACTGCTCTTTGTTAACCACCTGAGAGCATGAGAATGTAAACAGGATTCCACCACTCTTTATTTTCTCAAAAGCCTTTGCATTCAGTCTTTTATACCCCTGCAAGGCATTTTTCAGTGCATCGCGGTGTTTTGCGAATGCAGGTGGGTCAAGTATTATCAAATCATATTCGCCTTGCTTCATATCATCCAAAAACTTGAACGCATCCACCGCAAAACTCTTATGGCGTTTATCATCGCCAAAGTTATTGGAAATGTTCTTATCGGTGAGTGAAATTGCCTTGGCTGAACTGTCAACTGAATGGACTTGCAATGCTCCGCCTCTCATTGCATAACAAGAGAATCCGCCTGTGTAGCAAAACATATTAAGCACCTTTCTTCCGTGTGCGTACTTCTCAACCAAAGCACGATTCTCTCTTTGGTCAATAAAGAAACCTGTTTTCTGCCCTTTCTCCCAATCTATCAGGAATTTAAGTCCGTTTTCAGTGGCAAGGGCAACTTTGTCCTCCCCTATTAGGTAACCGTCTTCCGCACCTGTATCGGCCTTAAAGGGCAATGTTGTCTCACTTTTATAGAAAACACAATTTATTTTGCCCTCAAACACCTCTATAATGCTCCCTGCTATTATATCTTTCAGGCAGTGCATACCCACTGAATGAGCCTGCATAACGGCTGTACTGCCATAAACATCAATAATCAGCCCCGGCAGAAAATCGCCTTCTCCATGCACAAGACGGAATGTATTGTTTCTTTCAGAAAAATCAAGATTAAGGGCTTTGCGCATATTGTATGCGGTGGTCAGACGCTCCTTAATAAATGCCTTATCTATAGCCCGATGCTCAAATGAGAGCACTCTTACCGCAATGCTACCTATTTGGTAATGACCTGTTGCAATAAACTCTCCTTGCCATGTATAGACATCAACCACATCGCCTTCCTTAACATTGCCTTCAATCTTACCTACCGCTCCTGAAAACACCCATGGGTGAAATCTTAGAAGCGATGACTCCTTTCCCTTTTTTAAAAATACTTTATTCATAATTGTCCACTGTCAACTGTCCACTGTCAACTTTTCATAGATTTCCACGCACGCCCACGCATCAATGGCGGCATACATCTGCTGCTTTTCATCAAGAGAGTCAGCCTCCCAATTTGTAAGTTGCTGTGCCTTTGATATTTTCTTGCCAAACATAATGGCATATATTTTTCTCAGGCTCAACTCCTTAATGCCAACCGCAGGCACAAGTTTCTGAATATCAATAAAACCTTTAAGTTCACACTGACGGCGGCGGCGTATCTGCTGAAAATCATCTCTGAGTGAAAGCCCCACTTTTGTAACATTACCATTGCCAAGCAGTTCTACCAAGCATTGAGGAAACTCTATCTTACACAAGCGAAACAAATAACAAACATCTCCTTTTGAAATCTGCATAAGTGCAATCTTATGGCTCACCCCTTTCTTGAATGAAGGCTTTGTCTCTGTGTCAAACCCAAGCACTTCTCCACCCTCCGCCAATACCTTGCAGGCATTTACAGCATCGCGAACAGTCTCTATGACCACAATTTTGCGGTCAGTATAAACAAGTGGCGGCAATGCCTCAATCTCATCCTTCAATATCGTCTCCCTGTAAGTCTGCATTTTCTGAACTGTATGCAATATTATGAAGAGCCTTTATGCAATTCAGCAGTTTTATGCCCCAATCACCCTCAAAATCATCAATGCACTGAGCTAGCGAGTCACTGCTAAGTGCTTGATTACCTTGTTTATAATTCATTATAAAATCCTTTACGCTCTGATATATGTCTGACAGATTTTCTGAAACTGACGATGCTGCCTCTCCGTCAAAATAGTCATCGCTCTCACCCATAACACCGCTGATTTTATTCTGAATATTCTGATAGTCAGGCTCAGTTACTGTTGTTGGAACGTCAGTATCGCCCAGGGTGACAGGTTTTTCAACTATGGCAGCCTTCAAATAAAGCAGAGCAAGCACCTTTTGCATAACCGGAACAAACTCACCCTTAGTTCTTTCACCGGCATGCTCCAAATAGTTACAGTACTCCAAAGCCACCGTTACAAATTCAATAATGTTTTTTGTATAGACAGTTTCCATTTTTTTTGTATCTTTGTCAGTTAATATTTTTACAACGATGCCACAAACAGAGACAGACGACAGAGAATTAATCTCTCAACTTCAAGATGAAAGCACCAAACGCAGTGCATTTTCAAAAGTTGTAACCATCTATCAGAAGCGCTTATATTGGCAAATCCGCAAAATGGGAATCAGTCATGATGACACCGATGACATTTTACAGAATGCCTTTATTAAGGCTTGGACCAACATTGACAAGTTCCGCGGCGAGTCAAGCATTATGACATGGCTCTACAGAATAGCCACCAATGAGGCTATTGACTTTCTGAACTCCGCTCATGAGCGTCATTCGGCACAAAACACAGACCTCAATGACGTTCTTGCAACAGAAATTCATAATGACGTCTATTTTGACGGCGATGAAGCCCAACGCAAACTTCAAAATGCAATTCTTCAGTTACCGGAAAAACAAAGACTTGTTTTCAACATGCGTTACTATGATGAACTGCCCTACTCACAAATGTCTGAGATTTTAGGCACTTCAGAAGGGGCTTTGAAAGCCTCATACCATCATGCGGTAAAGAAAATTGAAGAATTTGTACTTTCAGTTTAAACCTCCAGAAAATTCAAGCGTCAAAGTTAGTAAAAAATAGTATACCATGAGCAATATAGACAACATATTAAAAGAAAACAAGTTAAAAAAAGAGCCTTTCAAAGTTCCGGAAGGTTATTTTGAGGACTTTCAGGCAAGACTCAACGCCAAAATTGACCAAATAGAGGCTGATAAGGCTGAAATTGCAGAAGAGAAAGCAAGCATTCCTCAGTCAAGAGGGGCAAGAATGTGGACTGTTCTTAAGCCGTTACTCTATGTAGCCGCTTCAATTATAGCACTCTACGGAATCACATACGTGGTTGTCCAGCCTAAAATCAACAATGAAGTTGAGTATCAGATGGCTGAAGCGGAAGAGGAATACACAGAAGAGGAGCAAATGAGTGACTATGAAATATATTTCACTGACTACTCCGATGTGGAGTCTGAAGAGTTTTATGAATATCTAAGTTACATTAATTAATGTAATTAAACCCCGATACTGCAATTTTTAGGTTTTTTATTTTGATAGTATAAAAATAAGCCTTATCTTTGCACCGCTTTTGAAAAAAAGTTGAATCGCTAGCTCAGCAGGTAGAGCACATCCCTTTTAAGGATGGGGTCTTGGGTTCGAACCCCAAGCGGTTCACTAAAAAAGCCTTTGAGTTGTCTCAAAGGCTTTTTATTTTGGGGATACGCCCCAATAAAAAAGGACAATCTCCACAAAATCAAAAAGGACTTCATAAGAAGTCCACCGCGAAGCGCGGGGTTTGGGGTATCCCCAATAAACAAGGAACTAATCTCCACAAACGAAATAAGGACTTCCAATGGAAGTCCTTTCGTTTGTGGAGATTACCGGACTCGAACCGGTCACCTCAACACTGCCAGTGTTGCGCTCTAGCCAGATGAGCTAAACCCCCGTTTTGCACTGCAAAGTTACAACAAAATTACATTTGTGAAAACTTTTTTACTAAAAAAATCACATT
>JAZUKL010000103.1:0-9951 GCA_045643245.1 Candidatus Enterocola sp. | reverse complement strand
TTCATCTGGCACGCTCTCCATTGTAACCCAACCATCACCGCTTGAACCGTAATAATAAAGTTGAAACCACGCTCCACCTTGTTCCCATAAACCGCCTCCTCCTGTATAAAGGAATAGGGTCTTACCACTGCAATTATCTGCCCACACACCCACAGAGTATAGCAGTAACACCGCCACACTCAGCAACTTACAAACAGTATGTCTATATGATTTCATCAGTATTTGCACATCACGTCCAAATTATCTTGCAAATATAATAAATTTGCAGATATTACGCAAACGATTCCACTAAAAATTCAAAAAAAATTGTGGTCTGTAGTATCACCAATCAACTTTGGGTGCATCAGGTGATGAAATAGAGGAAACTTTAAGGGTAAGGGTGTCTGAAGCACAAGCCTCTGTATCAGCACTTACGCCATAGAACTTTACGGTATAGTCTCCAACAGCATCAGGGATGCCTGTAGCGGTGGCACTCATAGCATCGGCAGACTTATTTACAGTAATCCACGATGTTCCGTCAGGCTTCACCTGCCAGCCGATACTTTCTGTCTTGTCTCCTGCCACCTTATATTCAGCCTCAGTCATAACATCGCCCTTACATAATTTCTGGTCTGCGGTTGCAGGGTCAGATACAAGTGTAACCTGCTGCGGAAAACAATCATCAAATGTGATGACATTTGATGAAGCATAGTAGCTTACGTTCCTGTCCGCCATACGAACCGCCACAAAAGATACAGGAAGGTCCTCTTTCTTAATAGTGGCAGTAATTGTCTTACCACAATCATGATACCATAAAGGCTCACCCTCAACGGGAATGTAGCACCATCCCTTCTCAAGATAGCGTGGACTTTTTTTATTCATATCTATCATAGTCCTAAGCCAATGGATATCCTCATTCCTTTGGTCTTCAGGAATAGTAGGGTCATCATAATCCACATAAAAAGGATTATCGCCCTTACCAAACGGTCCGGTTTCAAGTGTCAGGTGCACTGTAACCTCATCTTCTGTAATAATGGGAGAATGGTCTGCGGTAATTACCATCTTGCGTGGTCTGTATGCATAATCAGCATAAGGAGGCTCCAATGGGTAACTGTAACCATTATTCCACTGTGAAAAGTTTATGGTATCTATTTTTGCTGTCCACTTACCGCTCTCATCCTTTGTTTGAGGAACAACAATAATATCCCTGGAATGGGTGCCCTGCCATTTAGTCTGCTTGACACCTAATACAGCCTCCTCGCCGTTCTCAGGATCTATAAACTCCCTGCCTGTAGGGTCAAAATTAAAGAATGACAATGTGCCGAAATTAGGACTGTTCTCAAACCCTAAAACATTATATTGGACATAAATATCAAAAAGGTACTCTTTGGTAAGCTTAAAGGTAAAGGCGTTATGCTCTTTTAGATTATAATCCTTGATATCAATATCGGGCGATACACACCCTTTTACCAGCGATACCCAAATATCAGGCCATTGTGTATAGGTGTTATCATAAAAGAAATCATTTTGAGCCTTATCGCCTGGAATGCGGTAAAATATGTATTCAGGAGCGGGCTTCTGCACATCCTTGTATAAAATAATACTCCGGGAAGTGCCGTTTCTCCCTTGAATCTCATACAGCATATTCATTTTCTTGTTATCATAACCTGCCGCCCTATATAGTATGGCATTCCCATCATCATAGTTTTTAGCGGCTACGCCTTTACGTTTTTTAACAAGAAACGCCCAATCCCACTCAGGCACATCTACATAGTACATTCCGCAAGAATCAGTTTCCGCTAAAGGAATAAACGGAGCGGTTGCATGTTCTCCCCCTGGATTTGGACCTAACGCCCCAATCTCAGTATTTTCCAAATTATCAAACCACTCACTGTCTTTTATTATGTAAAAGTACCTGTAGGCATACATATCTGCCGCAGCCCCTAACAAAACCGTCAGCAGCAACAGAAAAAAACGCTTATGTAAGTCCAGCCCTTTCACTTTAATTGCAAGTCCTTATTACTATCTGTCTGAGTAGAAATTCAAATCAGCGGAAATCCTTAGCCCGAAATCAAAGTAACCTATGCTCTTGGCGTAGTTGTTCATAATAGGATTAACCGTGACTTTTGCACAAGGATTGGCAGGGTCCAAGCCTATCTGTGATACAGATACAAAACTCTTGTCAGACGATGACGCCCCCTTATATCCGTTATATACACTGCAATCTGCATATAGTGCCACGGTTATGCAGTTTCCGCCATAAAACGTAAAGCTGTAGCCCAACTCCGCAGAAAGGAACAGTTGGAACTTAGGGGCGTCCCATTTACCTTTTTGGTTAAGTTGGTCATCGGAGAACTTACCAGTTAACATATCATCTATAATAGGCACTCCATATTTCTCATACGTAGCAGTTATATGAGCATTATTCAATGTCTGCTTATAAGAACTATATACAGGGAATGCAAATCTTGTTCCCGCATTAAGCATAAATCCTTTATATGTCATAGTTGCCATAAGCGGAATCTGTAGTTGAACCTGATTGTCTGTCTCCTTAAACTTATCGGCAGTTATGGCATAGTTCAAAACATCGCCGCTGGCATCCGTAGTCTTATACCTGTTATTCAGTTCTCCCTCATAACTTGACGATACATAATTTACGCTAAGACCTGTTCTTATACCCCAAAAAGGTTTGCTTGTCCTGCTACGCTCAAATAAATAGGCATACTGCAAGTCAAATGCAACATTATAGCCTGGTTTCCATTTACCGCCAAAATCTGTCTCCTGAAGCAATGATGCCACACCACCACGAAAACCCATACAGAATTGATTAAAACTCATATTTCTATCGCCTACATTAACCATATCTCTATGCTTGAAATCGTTGGCAACCGACATCAATGACACGCATAAAATCAATGTCGTTATATATATCTTTTTCATACTGCTTACTTAACTATATATCTTAATGTTTGTTTGACGCTCTCATCAAATACCGTTACCATATAAGTGCCTGGTATATCAGCCGCATTGAACTGCAGAGTCTCAACGCCGTCAGACTCAATCTCGTAGATTAAATTACCCGTAGCGTCAAACACTTTTATGTATGATTTGGTGCCTTTGGGCAAATTGATGATTTCCAGTGTCTCCTGCGGCTCCACAAGTGTTTTCAAAAGTGTGCAATCACCATTCCTCTCCGTGGCATCGTATTTGTGAGGCTCTGTTCTCATAATACCATTCAAACAGCCTACATTGTCTGATTGATTTACGAGGTCAATTAAACCGTAGTATGTGCCGGTACCTGTAAGAGACTTGTCAAGTGTAAGATAATATTCGTTTTTCAGGAACTCATCATTACGCAGGTAGTCAGGGTCAGACAGATTATCCATCTCCCCCACAACCTTATACCAGCGAACCTGATTCTCTGTGAATGTATAGCCTTCAGCGTTCAGTGTATTCAAGTCAAGCATTATAAGCCAGTTGTACTTTGAAACAGAGGCTACATTGTTACAAGCAGGTGTGTTGTCTGCATTCTGTCTGCCAAAATATGCTGTAACAGTGGTGTCTTTATTAACCACGATTGATATTGATGCTGTTTTTTCTCCATTACTCCAATAGTCCAAAGCATAACCCTTCTTGGGCTGTGCTGTTAAAGTAACTGTGCTACCCGATATATAGTATCCGCTTCCCGTCACAGTTCCCAAATAAGTGTTATTGGAGACACCTGAAACATAAAATTCATTAAGAACTTGGGTGAATACGGCTTCATAAGTAGCATCTTTTGTTACGTAAGTTACAGCAGGGCTCCAACCACTAAAGACAAATAAGTATTTTTTGTCAGGAGACTCTTTAGTAGGAACCGCTCCCTTATAACGTGGCATCACACCATACTCCAATTGCTCTCTCTGCAATTCGGTTTTATCATCGTTAATGAATTTAACAGTGTATTCGTTTAAAGTACTGTCAAATGTTGCGGTATAAGTTTCGGCTCCTGTTACCTGAGAGATAGGCTTGTTCCACCCTGTAAATGTGTATGTATATTGGACGGTTGCGGTTTTTGCAGGAGTCTCACCACCATATACAGGTGTTGAACCATATTGCCATGTGCCAGATTCCAATTCCTGACCATCCCAATTTTTGAATGTTATATTATATGACCTTATGTTCTCCTCATATTGTGCAGTATAAGACGTCTCTGCTACAACTGTTTCAAATGGACGGTCCCACCCCTTGAATGTATAACTATATTGAGCGGTGTTCTCTCTCTTAGGTATTTCTCCGTTATATGAAGGAGTGTCTCCATATTCAAATTCGTCTGATTGGAGTATGCTTTCATCATAGTTATAGAACAGCACTCTGTAAGACCTCTTATTTTGAACAAATACGGCTGTGTATTTGACATCTGATTTTACTAAAGTACGCGTAGGATTCCAGCCACTAAATACATAATCATATTCAGCTGTACTCTCTTTAACAGGTCTATCGCCTTTATAGACAGGAATTGCATTGTATGTATATACATCTGTTTCCAAAACTTCTTCACCCGATTCTGTGTTCTGGACAAAAGCAATGGTATAGGTGCGTGCCGATTCTCTAAATAGTGAGGTATATACAATATCGTTTGTAACAACCGATTCGGTAGGCGACCAACCCTTAAATTTATATACTGTTGTCTCTGTATTCTCTTTGGTAGGCTCGTCACCATAATAATGTGGCATTGCACCATATTCTTCATCAGTTGCCTGCAATGTAACGCCGTTCTCATATTCCACTTTGTAAGTTTGCAACTCAGCATTATAGGTGGCGTAATATGTGGCATTTTCAGTGGCTGAAACAATTTCCGGATTCCACCCTGCAAATGAGTACTTGTATTGCTGAGTAGGTGACTTGGTAGGAATATCACACATAGGTGTGGAATCATAGTCAAAAAGACCCGAACAAGGCAATATGGAACCATTATAATCTCTAAAAATAATACGCACTTTATTCTTAACGAAATTAGCGGTAATATTGGTTTCCGATTGGTCAAGAATTATTATTGTCTCTGCATCTTTAGAAATAAGTTCTCCACTACCATTAGTCCAGTTCGTAAACTGATATCCTATTTTAGGGGTGGCTTTTATATGCGCTATAACGGGCAAATAAGCACCACCATCCGTTAATTTAAATGTAGTGTATTCACCTGCACCTTCAGTAGTGCCTGACCCATCGGGATTTACTGAAATATTAAGAGTGTACGTGGTTCGCAATTCTGAACCAGGTGTAAAGAACGCTACAAATACCACAGAGTCTGTTACTGTGTATGTCAGCGGGTTGGTTGTATAGTTCTCGTGATTGTTCCAATTCTTAAAATTATAGTTTTGTGAAGGCTTTGCCTCCAAGGTAACCTGTTCTCCATAATGGAATGTAGAACCTGAGGCATAAGTTTCTTCGCCTTTAGTGAGGCTTACCTCACCTGTACCGCCAATGGCTACAGCATATTTAATAGGGTATTCTATATAAGAGCTGCTGTAGGTTGCAGTGTAGGTCATATTTTCAGTTACTTCCGTCACTTTAGGATTCCATCCTGCAAATGTATAATTATAGGTTTTATCAGATGCTTTAGTAGGAGTCTCACCATCATAAGATGGGATTTCCTTATAAGCAACATCACTCTCCTGTAACAGACTCCCATCTTCATTCTGGAATCTGATGGTGTAGTTCTCCTTTACAAATTTGGCTGTAATGGTCATATCTGAATTAACCTCCACATAGGCGGGGTTGTTTTTCTCTCCATTATCCCACTCCAAGAACATATATCCGTCATTTGGTGTGGCTTCTATGGTGGCACTATCGCCCTCCATATATTCACCGCTACCTGTAACGGTTCCGTAGTCTGCTGGTTCAGCCTGTAGTGTTACGTCAAAAATTTTGGTATCTTTGAGACAACGCACACTATAGCCTTTGCCCTTGCTGTCATTTGCGGATTTTACTGATGCATCCGCATTGACATACATAGCGTTAGCATTTGCTATATCTGAACCGGAAACATAGGTGGTCCATATCTTACTCTCACTACCTATATTGTTGTCATTCCCATTTCCAGAGCCTGTACCAGAAGGTATAAGTGTAAATCCGTATGTATCATTGCCGTTGCCCTGATTCCAGCCTATATTGCTTTTAAGTTCTGTCGCTGCTGTCTCTTTATCTTCACAATATGCGATAAGTTTGTCTATTTCAGCTTGGCTTGGGATATGCCAACCATCAGGACAAACACCTTGATATAGTGTATTCTCATCTGGAACAAATGATTCAGCATTATTATCAAGCCCCATTGCAGCAGCCCAGTTATATTGGTACCCCATACCGCCACGCAGTTTTTCTGTATCTTCAGTGGCATATTCAGACTCATTAAGTCTGCCGTCAAAATAGTATGGAACGTATTTTTCAGAAGCACTGTTAGCGGCTTGGATGGTTCTACCGTCACTGTACTTGTTACAAGCCATATTCTCTGCCATCCAAATCTGATTGCCTATACGTACAATAGGATATTGGAAACCGCACGCATCTTTAACCCTATCTTGCCCTTCCTTTATAAATCTTGCTACAAATGTGGTGTCAGACGTGATGGTGACGGTTCTTGTCGCATCTGTCACACCATCACTCCAACCGATGAATTCATATCCGTCATTTGGAATTGCTGTTATACGTACAGTGGAACCATCTTCTTTTTCCCGTTTGCCTGTAAAGTCACTTTCAGTTACACTACCCATCACCTCTGTGGCACTTAAAATGACTACATCATATAGTTTCTTGTTATAAACGCAACGGAAACTCTGAGCAACATTTTTTGGACATCCATCATCATCCACTTTGTCGCTTTCATAATAAAAATTAAGGTCATGATGGTAAGCAGTTGATTTTGCATCAGTTACAGTAAAATAATTATTACGCCCCATAGCTCCGCCAGAAACATAAACATTTGTGCCACTTGGATATACTGTAAGTCCAAAGCTGTCATCACCGTTTCCGTTATTATGCCATCCGCTCTTTGATTTTAAGTGTTTGCCTGCGATTGCTTCTCCACCTGCCGTTTTAATCAATTCCTGACCCTCAGCAAGGCTTGGAACATGCCAACCATTAGGGCAAATGCCTTGCCGTACTCCATCGTAATTTCCTGTTTGTGTTTTTGCCTCTGACTCTGTATATCCCATTACAGCCGCAAAATTATATACATATCCCATTTTAGATTGTATCTCATCAGTGACTTTTTCTGCATAAATCAGAATTTTACGGTCAAACTTTGTAATATCAGTATAAAATGGAGCATAAGTATCAATTCCTATTTTAACCTCTTTAACTCCACTTTTATATGCTTCACTCTCAGTATCATATTTATTACAAGCCATACTTTCTCCCATCCATAGTTGGTTGCCAATACGCACAGCAGGATATGTTATACCACATATATCTTTTACCCTTTTTGCTTCTTTTTTTATAAATCTTGCGATAAAGACAGTGTCAGAAGTTACCTTTATGGTTCTGTTTATTTCTGTGTTGCCGTCAAGCCAACCTGTAAACTCATAATACTCTTTAGGTGTTGCCTTAATTGTGACTTGTGTGCCATTTGTGTATTCTCCACTCCCTGATACGGTTCCTTGCTCAGAATCAGATGAAATAACAGAGACATTATATTTTGGCAATTCAAAATATGCGGTATAAGTCTTATCTGATGTAACAGTAATGGTTCTTGTGGCATTGGTGTTGCCATCATCCCATTTTATAAAAATATAATTCTCATTAGGTTTTGCAACTATATTCACCTCTTCTCCTTCTAAATAATCGCCATCACCAGTTACCGCCCCCTGATTTTTATCACACTCTACTTTAATTGTAAAAATTTTTGCATCAAAAAGGCATCGTACGCTTTGAGCGTATTTTTTACTACATCCATCATCATCTACTTTGTTGCTTTCATAGTAAAAATTAAGGTCGTGATGTTCATCGGCCGATTTTGCATCAGTTACGGTAATATAACCATTACGTCCCATAGCACTAGCGTAGCTGGAAACATGTGTTCCACTTGGATACATCGTAAAACCAAAACTGTCATCACCGCTTCCATTGCCAGACCATCCGTTCTTTGATTTTAAATTCTTACCTGCATTTGCTTCTCCTCCTGCTGTTTTAATCAACTCCTGACCCTCAGCAATGCTTGGAATATGCCAACCGTTAGGGCAAATGCCTTGTCGTACTCCTCCATAAATTCCTGTTTGTGTTTTTGCCTCTGACTCGGTATATCCCATTAGGGCTGCAAAATTATATACATACCCCATTTTGGCTTGTATAGCATTAGTAACATTTTCTGCATAACCCATATTACTACGACTAAATTTTGTAACATCTACATAATATGGACCAAAAATTTCATATCCAGTTTTAATTTCTTTAGTTCCTTTTTTGTAAGCCTCACTTTCAGTATCATACTTGGTGCAAGCCAAATTCTCAGCCATCCATAATTGGTTGCCTATACGTACAATTGGGTATGCTTTACCACAAATATCCTTTACGGATATAGGTACATCTGCGTAACAGCAAAGACTCATCAGAATAAATTCTGATAAAACAAATAGTGTTTTGTAAAATCTTGTTTTCATAATTATATTCAAAAATGCAGACTGACAAAGTTACAATTAAATTTACAAAAAACAAAAAAACTTCCTTCTCAGCAAATCTCAGCAAATTGAGAAGGAAGTTCTTTATGATATTTTTGGATATTGACGTAGGTCAAAAATTCTTATTCAATATATTCTTATAGAACTCTTCTTCTTGAATAGTTCTTCATGTGTACCTGTATCAGTCATCAGTAGTGTCAATAGTTTGTCATTTTGTTTCCAAACCATAAGCCAATCATCTTCAATATGGCATTCCCAATATCCTTCATATTCTTCACTTAACAAGTGTGGTTTATATGAATCAGGTAATTTACCATATTCTTGCAATAAACGCATTGCTTCGCCAAGTTCTCTCAAATCCTTACCCTGCATACGGCATCTTTTTGAGTCCCTCTTAAACTTAGCTGTAACTTGTAGCGTGTACATATCAATCCAAATCTTTCAAGAAATCATCAACTGTGTTGTATGAGTACACGCGTCCAGCGGCAATATCCTCTATTGCCTCATCCAGCCCACTCCGTTGACAAATAGTAAAACCCAAAGCATTTACTATTGTCTTAAATTTTTTTGCCTCAACATGAGGAACATTGATTACAAACTGTTCCATTGGCATTGCTACCTTTGCATTCATAATAAATCTCACTAATTTGAGGACAATATTACAGATAATTTTTTAATTTTCAAAATTATATAACAAAAAAAACTTCCTTCTCAATCCGAGAAGGAAATTCTTTTTGTTATTTTTGGAATTTCAACGAGATAATTTTTCTTTTAAGCGAGGAATTCTGATTTATTGTTGAATTAGTTTGGACTTTGAATGAGGGAGTTTACTGGCGTAAATGACCGAAGCACAAAGTCCAAAATAAACAACAAGAAACAGAATTATGCTTTGCCGGCACTGCCTAGCACATCCACACATTTATGCATATAAAGCTTCTTAAGCTCCTCACGAGCCGGGCCAAGATATTGACGTGGGTCAAACTTAGAAGGCTCTGCGTTAAAGAACTGACGAACAGCGGCAGTCATAGCAAGACGACCGTCAGAGTCAATGTTTATCTTGCAAACAGCAGACTTGGCAGCCTCACGCAGTTGCTCTTCAGGAATACCTACTGAATCCTTAAGAGCACCACCGTTATCGTTGATAATCTTAACATACTCTTGTGGAACTGAAGAAGAACCGTGAAGTACAATTGGGAATCCAGGAAGTTGCTTCTCAATCTCCTTAAGAATATCAAAACGTAGTGGAGGTGGTATAAGAATACCGTTCTCATCACGTGTGCACTGCCCTGGTGTAAACTTGTTAGCACCATGAGAAGTACCT
>JAZUKL010000102.1:0-7993 GCA_045643245.1 Candidatus Enterocola sp. | reverse complement strand
TTCAGCCATAATTTTCAATTTACTGCAAAAGTACTAATAATTTATAAAAAAGTTGTAAATTTGCACTTCGTAAAAAACAATAATTATGGAAAAAATAAGTTATGCATTAGGATTGAGCATAGGAAACAATTTGCTCAGCAGCGGTATTAAGGATTTGAATTTGGAGAAATTCTCAAAGGGTGTATCTGACGTTTTGAAAGGTGCCACACCTGAAATGACTTACGATGATGCAAAAAAGACACTTGACAAATTCTTTACTGATTTGGCAAACCAAATCAACAGCAGGAACATTGAGGTTGGCAAGGCGTTTTTAGAGAAGAACAAGAAAGAGGAGGGTGTTATTGAACTTGCAAGCGGTCTTCAATATAAGGTTTTGAAAGAGGGTGACGGTAAAAAGCCAAAGGCAACTGACAAGGTTAAATGCCACTATGAGGGCATGCTTCTTGACGGCACAATTTTTGACAGTTCCGTTAAAAGGGGTGAACCTGCCGTGTTTGGTGTCAGTCAGGTTATTCAAGGTTGGGTTGAGGCTCTTCAGCTTATGTCGGAAGGCAGCAAATGGAGACTTTTCATTCCGTCAAACCTTGCATACGGTGAAAGAGGTGCAGGCAGTTCAATTCCTCCGCACGCCACGCTGATTTTTGATGTTGAACTTATTTCTGTATTATGAACAATAAATTATTAATATCATTGATTGCATTGCTGTGCGCAGTTTCAGCATTTGCAAAGAAACCTGCGGAGCCACAGTTGGTGCTTGCAACCAAAACAGACACAGCAAGTTATGCAATGGGCGTTGCAATAGGGACACAAATGCTTGAGACCCTTGAAAAAGACAACTATAACAAGGGTATTTACGCAAAAGCCTTCTGCGATGTCATTTTTGGAAATCAAACCCTTATGAGTGCAGACAGTGCAGACAAATACATGCGTGCATACGTTAAGGAACTGAGAGATGCCGCGGCAAAGGCTGCAAAGGAAGAGGAAGTAAAATTCCTTGAAGAGAATAAAAAAAGAGAGGGTGTACAAACAACTCCAAGCGGATTGCAGTATCAGGTTGTAAGAATGGGAGACGGTCCAAAGCCGATAGCAAGCAGTAAAGTAAAGGTTCATTATGAGGGATTCCTTACTGACGGAACTAAATTTGACAGTTCAATTGACCGCGGAGAACCAACTTCATTCAAATTATCAGGAGTGATTAAAGGATGGACTGAAGGTCTGCAACTTATGCCTGTAGGCAGTAAATTCACATTTTACATACCATCTGAATTAGGCTATGGTGCATACGGAGCAGGAGCATCCATTCCTCCATACGCAACGCTTATTTTTGAAGTGGAACTGATATCATTTGATTAAATCATTAACTATTAAATATTTATTAATTATGAAGAAACTATTTCTTTTGAGTGTGGCGGCTGTAGTAGCGGCCTTCACTATGACAAGCTGCAAGAACACATCTGCAAAGATGGAGAATGATGTTGATACAATATCCTACGCAGCTGGCGTTTTGTACACAACAGGTGTTGACCAATACATCAACATGAATGTTGACACAAACTATGTTGAAGAGGTCTATAAAGGATTTCTTGACGGAATTAAGGAGAAAAGCGACAAGGAGAAAGCCTATATGTTCGGCGTTCAACTTGGCGCACAAGTCAAAGACCAAATGCTTCCTATGATTGGAGAGAGAACACTTGGCACAGATTCTTCAAGAGTTATTAATGAGGCTGTTTTCTTTGATGCTTTCATTACCGCTATGAAGGGAGATTCCACCGTTATTTCAATGTCTGATGCAGAGCAGATTGTAAACAAGGCTCAAGAGGAAGCATTGGAAAAGTCTATGGAGGCAAAATATGCTGACAATAAGGCTGCCGGTATCGCTTGGCTTGAGAACAACAAGGTACAAGAGGGTGTACAGGTTACTGAGAGCGGACTTCAATATAAGATAATCTCTTTGGGTACAGGAGAAAAGCCTACAGAAAGCTCTACAGTTAAAGTCAACTATAAAGGCACTCTTATTGACGGCACAGAGTTTGATTCTTCCTACAAGCGTGGAGAACCTTCAACATTCCCTCTTACAAGTGTAATTGCAGGATGGACTGAAGGATTCCAACTTATGCCTGCCGGCACAAAATTTGAACTTTATGTTCCTTATCAACTTGGCTACAAGGCACAAGACAGAGGAAATATCAAACCTTTCTCAACTTTGATATTTGAAATTGAATTTATTTCAATTGAATAATACAATTATGTTACAAAAAGGAGGGGAGGCTACTTTGGTAGTCTCCCCTTTTTCTTGGATTATTTGTAATCTTATTCCTTTACTCTCTCCAAATATGAACCGTCAGATGTGTTAATCTTAATCTTATCACCTGTATTGATGAATAGAGGAACCTTAACTGTAGCACCTGTTTCAACTGTAGCAGGTTTCAAGGCATTAGTTGCTGTATCACCCTTAAGACCTGGTTCTGTGTAAGTTACCTCAAGCACAACCGATATTGGAAGTTCTGCAAAAAGGATTGTTTCTGTATCGGCGTGAACCGTTACGTCAACCATATCTCCCTCCTTCAGGAAATCAACACCGTTTATAAGGTCATGTTCAATGGCAACCTGCTCAAAAGTTTCATTATTCATGAAATTATAACCCATATCATCCTTGTACAGATACTGATAAGGGCGTTTCTCAATTCTTACGACATCAAGTTTGACACCTGATGAGAAAGTGTTCTCAAGGATTCTGCCTGTCTGAACATTTCTAAGTTTTGTACGCACGAAAGCCGGTCCTTTGCCTGGCTTAACATGAAGGAATTCCACAATTGTGTATAGTCCGTTATTGAACTTAATACACATACCATTTTTAATGTCTGCTGTTGTAGCCATAAATATTTGTATTGAATTTGTAATGAACTGTTGAAAATTTCAGCGGCGAAATTACTTATTTTTACTCAAATATCAAAAAAAATATTAACTTTGCAGTTGTAACAAAAAATTTACAAGGAAAACATGAAACGTGTAGTAATTACCGGTATGGGCATTTATTCATGCCTGGGTAACGGTTTGGATGCCGTAAGACAGTCTCTTTATGACGGCAAGTCAGGTATTGTGTTTGACCAAGCCCGTAAAGATATGGGATTCCGTTCAGCACTTACATCATATCTTGAAGTGCCTGATTTGAAAAAGGAATTAAGCCGTAGTCAGCGTGTGTATATGCCGGAGCAGGCAAAATATGCTTATGTTGCAACCGCAGAAGCACTGAAGAATGCAGGAATTGACCAAGATTACTTAAATGCCAATGAAGTTGGTCTGCTTTATGGAAATGACAGCTCTGCAGAACCTGTTTTCCGTAGTATCACCACCATGTTGGAGAAAAAAGACACTACACTTGTAGGTTCAGGCGGCATATTCCAATCAATGAACTCAACCGTAACCATGAACCTTGCCTGCATATTCAAGCTTAGAGGTATTAACCTTACAGTTTCAGGTGCCTGTGCAAGCGGTTCTCATGCCATAGGTCTTGGCACTTTACTAATCCGTAATGGTTTACAGGAGATGGTTGTATGCGGTGGAGCGCAAGAGGTTAATCCGTATGCAGTGGGCAGTTTTGACGGCATAAGTGCATTCTCTACAAGAGAAGACCAACCTACAAAGGCTTCACGCCCGTTTGACCGTGACAGAGACGGTCTTGTTCCCGGAGGCGGTGCCGCAACCGTAATAATTGAAAGTTATGAATCTGCTGTCCGCCGTGGCGCACCTATCATTGCTGAAGTTATTGGATATGGATTCTCTTCAAACGGAGACCATATTTCTGTTCCTAACGTTGACGGTCCAAGCCGTTCACTTCAGATGGCAATCAAGGACGCAGGCATTGACATACGGGAAATTGGCTATATAAACGCACATGCAACATCTACTCCTGTAGGAGACAGAAATGAGGCAAAGGCAATTTATAATGTATTTAGAGACTATAATGTAGAGGTTACTTCTACAAAATCCCAAACAGGTCATGAAATGTGGATGGCTGGTGCATCGGAGGTTATATACTCAACATTAATGATGAAGAACGGCTTTATTGCACCTAACATCAACTTTGAGAACCCTGATGAGGATTCAGCAAAACTGAATATTCCAAGCAAACGTGTAAGCAAGAAATTTGACACATTCCTGTCTAACTCATTTGGCTTTGGCGGCACTAATAGTACTTTGATTATAAAGAACTTATAACTTTTATAAATTATGGAAAAAGCAGAACTTATTGAAAAAGTAAACACTCTTCTTAGTGAAGAATTTGAGGTTGAAACAGATGTTATGACACCGGATGCAAACATTAAGCAAGCACTTCAACTTGATAGTTTGAGTATTGTTGATATGGTTGCCCTTATTGAGAATGAGTTTGGTGTAAAAATCAAACCTGCTGAAGTTTCTCAGCTTACCACTTTTGGTAAACTTTATGACTACATTGCAGAGCACATTTAATCCACTGTTTGTTGGAGAACAGATTAAGGAACTGATTCCGCAAAGGAGTCCTATTATGATGGTGGACACCCTTTATGAATCCACCTCTGAAGAGGCTGTAACAGGACTTACCATCAAAGAGGACAATCTGTTTTGCAAAAACGGTAAATTCACAGAGCCGGGACTGATAGAGCATATCGCTCAATCGGCTTCGGCTTTTGCCGGTTATCAAGCCCGCATTCAAGGAAAACCTGCACCAATAGGTTACATAGGTGAAATCAAAAAATTTCATTTGATTTCATTTCCTAAGGCAGGTTCAAGTCTGACAACACACATTAAGGTAATGGGTATTGTTGGGAATGTAACTCTTCTACAAGCGGAGACAACCTGCAAAAATGAAACCGTATGCACTACCGGACTAAAGATTGCAATAGAAGAGGGTAACGGTTCAAAGGCTTCAAACATCTCAACTGTTGAACACAATTCCTCAAAATATTTTGACCTATTGGCTCAAAAACAGGAATCGGACGGAGAAATAGTTTCAACAGTGAAACTTAATCCTAATTGTGAAGTCTATAGAGGGCACTTCCCTAATGACCCTGTATGTCCTGGCGTATGCAATCTTAACATGCTAAGGGAGTGCATTGAGCATTACACCAACACAAAACTGACAATCAGCGATATAAAGCAATGCCGATACACGGCGTTGATTACACCTATCAAACATAGCGTTCTCTATTTCAAAGCATCTGTCAGTCCTATTGAAGACGGATTTTCCGTTCAAGGTACAGTTTACAATGAAACAGAGACATTCATTGACATTAAACTAACTTTGTGCAAAACAAATGTATAAATTTCCACTGTCTGTATATCGCTTTTTCAAAAGCCACAAAATTGTATTCTACATTACCTTAATAGGCAGTTTTCTTATATTTCTGGCATTAGGGCTACAAATAACGTATGAGGAGGACATATCAAAACTGCTTCCTTCAAATACAATAGGAGATTCAGAACAGCTTGTATTTGACAATCTGAAAGTCAAGGATAAGGTTTTCATTCTTTTTACCACTAAAGATTCAACCGTAAACACAGACCTGCTTTCTGAGACCTGTGACACATTTTGTGAGAATCTTTTGGCGGCAGACTCCGATTCCTCCATTAACAACATTCTCTACTATCTTGATGACGGACTTATGATGTCAGGCATTGAATATCTGTTTGAAAATGTGCCTGTATTTCTGACAGAGAATGACTATCCAAAACTTGATTCCGCTTTTTCAAGAGAGAGCATCGATGCTCAAATGGCAGAGAATTTTGATATGATTCAGTCCGCCGATGCAGAAACTGCCGTACAACTCATTCAATTTGACCCTGTAGGACTGAGAAATTCACTCAAATACAAGGCAAAAGAGGCTGCAAGTGCATTAGGAGGAAACTATAAGATTATTGGAGGACACTTCTTTACTCCTGACAGTACAGTCTGCATTGCATTCCTAAGTCCAAACTTCAAGGCATTTGACTCCAAGACAGGCATTCGCCTTACTAAGCAGATTGAAAATCAAGTGGATTCCATTTCAGAAATTCACCCTGATGTTGAAGTCCTGTTCCATGGAGCACCTATCACAAGTGTCTTCAACTCAAGACAAATCAAAAAGGATTTGGCTCTTACACTTGGAGTATCAATACTATTTGTAATACTTTTCATTTCACTTTGCTTCAAGAACGCATCTACAATGCCAATGCTTCTATGCCCTGTAATTTACGGAGCGTTTTTTGCACTTGGCATTATGTATCTGATTCAAGGCACAATGTCACTTATGGCACTTGGTATCGGAGCCATAATATTAGGAGTGGCTCTCAGTTATTGTCTGCATGTAATAACGCATTACAAATATGTATCTGACCCTGAGATAGTTATAAAGGAACAGACAAAGCCTGTAATTTTAGGCAGCCTTACTACGATAGGTGCGTTTATGGGACTTGTGTTTACTGAATCAGCCCTACTACGTGATTTTGGAATTTTTGCATCGCTGGCTATGGTTGGAACCACACTTTTCTGTCTCCTGTTCCTGCCGCAATTCTTCAGCACAAGTAACAACAAGCGTTCTGAAAAGGCGTTTGCATGGCTTGAAAAAATAAATTCATACTCACTTGACAAGCAAACATGGCTTGTAATACTACTGATTGTAATTTCAGGCGTTTGTATTTTTGAGTCAAGAAACGTGCAATTTGACTCTGACCTGAAAAACATAGGTTATCATAATCCAAATGTGTTACGTTCAAGCGAGATGCTGTCTGAAAAAACAGCACACGGCAACTATACAGGCTATTTTGCCGTTACCGGAAAAAATCTTGACAGTGCGTTGGTTTATAACAAGGCTCTTGATGAAAGGCTTGCCGCCATAAAGGATTCAGGTGAGATTCAAGGATTTGCATGCACCTCCACCCTTCTGCTTGACACCGATACACAAGCGGAACGCATAAAGGCTTGGAACAATTATTGGACTCAGAAGAAGAAGGATAAGGTTAAGAAAAACATTATTGAATCAGGAAAAAAATATGGGTTTGACGAAGATACATTTGTATCTTTCTTTGGTATGCTTGATGCTGAATATCAGCCCTCTTTACTCTACGATGCAGACATTTTACCTGAAGGCTTAATGAGTAATTGGATTGAATATACAGACTCCACATATATGGTGTTCACTCCTGTTCAAATAACACAAGAGAACCGCCGACACGCAAGCGAGTTGATAGTGGAAACACCGCATACAGTGGTTATTGACCCGTTCTTCTATACGCAGGATATGGTTCAAATACTTAACAATGACTTTAACACTGTGCTTTGGATTTCCACACTGTTTGTATTCATTGTACTTTTAATATCATTCAGAAGCCTTATTATTGGAACCATAGCATTTCTACCAATGTTTCTAAGTTGGTTCATAGTGCTTGGAATAATGAATATTTTTGGTTTGCAGTTCAACCTGATAAACATTATAATTTCAACATTCATATTTGGTGTTGGCGTTGATTACAGTATATTTGTTATGGATGGTCTGCTTGCCGGCAAAAAAGGCAACACGCAACTGCTTACATACCATAAGACGGCCATATTCCTGTCTGCGGTAGTGCTTATTATAAGCATAGCGTCGCTGATATTTGCCACACACCCAGCCATATCATCAATAGGTCTGACAACCCTTATTGGTATGCTTGCAACATTGCTGATAACTTATACACTTGAACCGTGGATATATAAAAAAGGAGAAAGGAAAAAGGGAAAAGGAGAAATCCCCCCAACCCCCTAAAGGGGGAGTTTTTCTCCTTTCTCATTTCTCATTTCTCATTTCTCATTTATGACGTATGATGTTGCTATAATTGGAGCAGGTCTTGGAGGACTTGAGTGCGGATACATTCTGTCAAAAAACGGAATGAACGTCTGCATTGTGGAGAAGAATGCCGTATTAGGGGGTTGCCTTCAGACTTTTAAGCGTGGCACCGCTACGTTTGACACCGGTTTTCACTATGTGGGGGCAATGAA
>JAZUKL010000101.1:0-9942 GCA_045643245.1 Candidatus Enterocola sp. | reverse complement strand
GCAATCACCTGAAGACCACTTCTGGCTGGTACAGCGGTGGCAACGGCACAGATACGTATGGTTTTACAGCTTTGCCGGCAGGCAGCGCAGGTGGAAGTGATATGGAAGCTGTTGGCAGCACTACCGATTTTTGGACGGCTACTCCAGATGAGAGCAATAGCTACTACGCTTACCTTCGCTACCTCTATTACTTCAGTGACTACTTGTACGACACCAACTATTATAAGTACTACGGGCGATCTGTGCGTTGTTTAAAGGATAGCGAATCTCCTATACCAACAGAATCCTTGTCTATAACACCAACTGAAAAGGAAGTTAGTTATAATGGAGAGCAATTTACCATTAACGTAACATCAAACACAAGTTGGAGTGTCAGCACAAACAATCCAAATATTAAATTAGACAAAACATCTGGTTCTAACAATGACAATATTAATGTAGAAGCAACAGTAGAAGCAACAAGCATCAATACTAGGAGAATATCCCTAAAAAAAGAAGGATGCATAATAGAAGGAATACCATATTTGCATTATTGGAATTCACTGGGGGGAACTACAATTTGGCCAGGTGTTCAGATGAAATTATCCGAAGATGGCAAATGGTGGTACTATAATATTGATGATATTAACTATACTGATTCTGGTTTTGGTATCATATTTAATGATGGTGGGGCTGAACAAACTGATGATATACTTGGTGTTACAGATGATGCATGTTTTGCATTAGAAGATTTCTATTCACCTAAAGCAATAGAATGTGATGAGGATATAGTAATTGCAATAATAACCGTAACTACATTAAATGGGAAAAATGCCCAATGCAAGGTAAAACGTAAATATGATAAAATATCAGTTACCCCTACAGTTAAAGGAATAAATTATGAGGGTGGCACTATTGATATATCTGTTTCTTCTAATACGGAATGGACTGCATCAAGCAACAAGAGTTGGGCTACATTGTCGGCTTCCTCAGGTAGCGGGAATGAAACAATTAAAGTGACAGTTTCAGAAAATACAAGTCTCAAAGCCGACACTGCTGTAGTTGCATTAACCACAGCATTTGGAAAAACCGCTTCAACAACAATAATAAGATTAGGAGGCGAGAAATGCAAGGCGTCAGATTACCCACAGGTAACCATAGGCACACAGGTGTGGATGGCGGAGAACTACCGCTGTTCAAAGTATGACACTGGGTCTGAGGCATACAAGGAGGGCAGGTACACCGTTCCAACGTCTGAGAGTTACACAGACACCCCATACTACACAGATGCGTCAGACAAGAGCAAGTGGAATTCATCATTTTACGCTGGCAATCTTACTGACGCACAAGTAAAGAAGTTGGGATACCTCTACAACTGGGCTGCCGCAGTTGGTGTTGCAGACGGATATGATTACGGAACTAAACCATTCAGCGGCAACCGTCAGGGCATCTGCCCCAACGGATGGCATATCCCGTCAAATGCCGAATGGCAGACACTTGAAGACTACATAGAGAAGATAGACGGCAAGGGAACAGATACAGCGGGCAATCACCTGAAGACCACTTCTGGCTGGTACAGCGGTGGCAACGGCACAGATACGTATGGTTTTGCAGCTTTGCCGGCAGGCGGAGCGGGAGGAAGAAGCGTGGACGGTGTCGGCGACTATACTGATTTCTGGACGGCTACTCCAATTGAGAACTATAGCAACATCGCTTACAGTCGCTATCTCTTTTACGACTATGACTACTTGAGTGTCAATAATTACAATAAATACCTTGGACTATCTGTGCGTTGCTTGAAGAATTAATGGAGTAGCGAGAGCAGAACAAGTTTACTTGCTCTGCCGAGTCACGACATTAATCACGACGAAGTCGTAATTAAAATACGCACTTGAAGGTGCTAAGGGTCAAGGAACAGGGGTCAAAGGACAGCGAAAAAATTCTTCCGTCATGCTGAGTGAAACGAAGCATCTTACAATGATTGTGAGATCCTTCGCTCGTTACACTCACTCAGGATGACGAGAAAAGTTTCCGAATTTACCAAAATTTTTTGTTCAGCACTTCAATTTTATCCGTTTTGGATTATCCGATTTGGATAAAACTATTTCTGAAAGCAGGAAATCTTCTTCATTGCAAAGAACACAACCCAATCAGGCAGGTGCTTAATCATAGGTACAAACAAGTAGTTTAATGCACCTGGCATTGAGGTCTTCTTTCCTTTGAACATAGCCTTCAAAGCCTTTTTTACAAGTTTTGCAGGTGGCATTGACACATGTACGGCTACAGCAAGTTTGCGTAGGTTAGGTGCAAGACCATAAAGTCCTGTATCTATTGCCCCAGGAGTAATGGAAGTAACTGTAACTCCGTGAGGTTTAAGTTCATACCACATTGATTTGCTGAAGTTCAAGATATATGCTTTTGAGGCATTGTAGCACTGTATGCCTGGCATTGCCATCCAGGCACTCATAGAACTCATATTGAGAATGTATCCGTGACCACGCTCAGCCATTGCGGCGCCAAACAGACGGGTCATATTTGTTACCGTGCGTATATGCAGGTGGAGCATCAGATTAACTCTCTTCTCACTTGTGTTGGCAAGGTCATTAAAGAAGAAAACTCCGGCGTTGTTTATGAGAACCTCTATCTCTATTCCGTTCTCCTTGCAGTAGTCAAATAGTTCCTGCGGGGCACTCTCTGTAGAGAGGTCTTTATATATAGAGATTGTCTTTACTCCATATTTTTTGCCGATTTCATCGGCGGTTTCCTTGATTTCTTTCTCCTGATTGCTTACAAGTACCAAATCATACTTATAATACTCTGCCAAGCGATGTGCATATTGCAAACCAATGCCTGAACTTGCTCCTGTAACTAACGCGTAGAGTGACATAATTATTATCCTGTTATTATTCTTTTAATCTCGTTAAGTTTATTCAGTGCCTCTAGTGGAGTCAGCGAATTTATGTCCAGATTCAGAATCTCATTTCTGACTTGTGAAAGTACAGGGTCATCAAGTTGGAACAGACTCAGTTGAAGCCCCTCTCTTGTATCGGCAGCCTTCTTTAACTCTTTTGAATTTTCAGATTCAAGTTGTACAAGTATCTCTTTTGCCCTTTTAAGTATGCTTTTAGGCATTCCTGCTATCTCTGCAACATGGATTCCAAAACTATGTTCACTTCCGCCTCTGATAAGTTTCCGCAAAAATATAACTTTATTTTCAAATTCCCTAACCGAAACGTTAAAATTTTTAACTCTTTTGAAATTTTTCTCCATTTCATTCAACTCATGGTAATGTGTTGCGAATAGGGTTCTTGCCTTTGCCTTAGGGCTCTCGTGAATATACTCAACTATAGCCCATGCTATTGAAATGCCATCATAGGTGCTTGTTCCTCTTCCAAGTTCGTCAAACAGTACAAGTGAGCGGTCACTCATGTTATTAAGAATGCTTGCAGCCTCATTCATCTCAACCATAAAAGTACTTTCACCCATAGATATGTTATCACTTGCACCTACGCGTGTGAAGATTTTGTCAACCATACCTATCGATGCCGTCTTCGCAGGTACAAAGGAACCAATCTGAGCCATCAGTGTTATTAAGGCGGTTTGCCTAAGCAGTGCCGATTTGCCTGCCATATTGGGTCCGGTGATTATTATTATCTGCTGGTCAGTGTTGTCAAGATGTACATCGTTGGCTATATATTGTTCTCCTACAGCCATTTGCGTTTCAATAACCGGGTGTCTTCCATCCTTAATGTCTATGATGAAGGAGTCATTCAACTCAGGCTTATTGTAATTATTCTCTTTTGCCACGATGCCTAAACTGCATAGTGCGTCAAGGCTTGCAATTATACGGGCAAGTTTTTGTAATTGGACGGTTTTAGCGGCACACTGGCAAACTACATCTCCTAAAATTGATTGCTCAAGAGATATTATCTTCTCCTCGGCACCCAAAATCTTCTCCTCATACTCTTTGAGTTCCTCAGTAATGTATCGCTCGGCATTTACAAGAGTCTGCTTGCGTATCCATTCTGCAGGAACCTTGTCTTTATGCATGTTACGCACCTCAAAGTAATACCCGAATACATTGTTGTAACTTATCTTCAGACTTGGAATGCCTGTTGCCTCACTTTCACGTTGCTGAATCTCAAGCAGATAACCCTTGCTGTTATGGGCTATACGTCTAAGGTCATCCAATTCATCACTTACTCCCTCCTTAATAACGTCTCCTTTACCAATAAGCATTGGCGGTTCATTAACAATGTAAGTGTCTATTAAATCCTTAATTTCAGAACATAACTCTGTGTTGTCAAAAACATCCTGTTGTTTGGACTGAATCTCTTCAATGGCTTGCAGAGCCACTTTTAACTGAACAAGCGTTCTTGGATTTGCTCTGCCTGCGGCAACTTTTGACACCACTCTTTCAAGGTCTCCTATCAGTGAAAGTTTACTTGTAAGCCATGAGGTCAGTTCTGTATCTGAATAGTAACGTTCAACAAGTTGCTGCCGTTTGACTATTTGCTCAATGTCTTTAAGCGGAAATGCAATCCAACGTTTAAGGGTGCGGCTACCCATAGGGGTTTGCGTGTTGTCAAGTATGTCAGAAAGACTTTTCCCGTCAGCTGACGATGATTGGAACAATTCCAGATTGCGAACGGTGAATTTGTCCATCCAAACAAAACGGTCATTCTCAATTCTGCGAAGATGTGTTATATGTGATGTTTGTGAGTGTTGCGTGGAATCCAAATAGTACAGTATGGCACCAGCCGCTACTGTGGCAGACTCCATATTGTCTACTCCAAATCCTTTTAATGTCTTGACATTGAATTGCTTATGAAGCCTTTCCATAGCACTTTGTACTGAAAAACACCAGTCATCAAGAGCAAAGGAGAATATTTTTGGCAGGTTTAGGTTAAGGAATTTGTCTTTACATAAAGAGTTATAAAGAATTTCCTTTGGCATAAAACTGCCTATGAGCTTTTCAATATACTGCTGGTTGCCTTCCGCTACAAGAAACTCGCCTGTGGATATGTCAAGCATTGCAAGACCTAAGTTCCGTGTTGTAAAATTGATGGAAGCCACAAAGTTGTTACTTCCTGAATCAAGGACATTGTCATTGAAACTTACACCTGGTGTAACTATTTCAGTTATACCTCTTTTAACAAGTGTTTTTGTAAGTTTTGGGTCTTCAAGTTGGTCACAAACAGCAACCCTATATCCTGCTCTTACAAGTTTTGGAAGGTAATTGTCAATAGCGTGATGCGGAACTCCTGCCATTTCCATTTTGCCCTCATCTGAGTTTGAGCGGTGTGTAAGCGTAATGCCAAGGACTTTTGAGGCAATTACGGCATCGGTGGAGTATGTTTCATAGAAATCACCTACCCTGAACAGCAGAATAGCGTCAGGATTCTGACGTTTAACCTCAAAATATTGCTTCATTAACGGTGTTTCCATATAGACGATTATACGGTGATACGGTGATTCGGTTATGCGATATTGAATCACCAATATCACCACGTCACCATTAAATTTGTGCAAAAATACAAAAAAAACAGTGTTTTATTTCGTTTTGTTGATAAGTTTTTGTACATTTGTCAGTTGAATATAAAATGGGGTGCTATGCAAAATCACAAAAATCCGCTAAGTATACTATTCTTGTGTGCATTACTAATGTTCCCAATGGGAATGTTTGCACAGTCTTGTTCTGATACATTTTCAGGTACAACTTTCCAACCTAAATCTGGTATTACAGATACATATTATGATGTAGACATGACTAAGTTTACCGATCCTTCATCAGAAAATTTATCGGTATCTATGAAATTTAAGGCTGCTGCTCCATCTGCTTTGACAAGTGGAACCTATTCAGTCAATAAAACTGACGGATTAGTGATTCACTGCTCAGAGGAGGGTGAATATCCTTTTTTCTCATATACTTTAACAGACCTTATCACCACTTCGGGTAGAAACGGATATAAAGTTGTGATTGAGTTTTCCGCAAAGGAACAACAAAATTGTTCAACTTCACGTGAAGGATGGAATAAATATATTAAGGTGAAGTGTTCTCCAAGAGCGGATGATGAGTATAAGACTATTAATTTTGGGTCATCTTATACCTATTCTTACACGTTTAATGCTTCTTCGCCAAAGCAGACTTTTAGTTTTTCTTCCAATTATTCAAATGGTTGTGGTTTGTTATATGTAAAATCCATAAAGGTAACTGGTTGTATTGACAAGAAAATAGTATCCGAAAACGGAAGTAAGGTTTGTGCAGGAGAAGAGAACATTATGATAGCAAAAGGTCTTAACGGTACCTGCAAATGGGAAATATCTAAAGATAACAAACAAACATGGGAAGTTATTGAGGGTGCTACAGAGTCAGTAATTACAGTTGCCATTACAGATGAATGTTATTTTCGTTGCACATGTGGAAGTGATGTACTTGTAAGTGATGTAATTCGTCCTGTTGTGTGTTGTTCCGTTGCTGGTACAAGAGAGGACGTTATGAAAGTTGACTTTAGTAGTAATTCATTAAATGGTTCAAACAGAGTTGATTTTGGACAGTTGAATGATGAAAAATCACAAGGAATAACCTCTACATACACCTATACGTCAAGCGGTAATGTTGATGAAAACGGATATATCATTACTACTTTACCTAAAAATGGAGGATATTGGTCTGATTCTGCAATTAAGGACCATACAACTGGAGGTACTGATTCACATAACGGATTCCTATTGGTAAACTGTGGAAAGGAAGATAAAAGAATGTTTGAGTATCAGATTTCAAGTGGGGACTTTTGTAAAAATACTGTATATGATTTTTCAGCATACATTGCAAACATAGATGCTAATACCGCTTCCAATCATGAACCTGTAAATGCGGGATTTCAAGTTTACGGTGTTGCTCCAAGAAAACAAGATGTTCTGCTTTTGGAGACAGAAACAGGAGACCTTCCGTACACAGGAGATTGGATTGAAAAAGGAGAATCATTTAATTCTGGAGAGTATACAACATTTAAACTTATTATAAAGAATAATCATGTCAGCCAATCTACAGGTGCTGTAATAGGTAATGACATAGGTATTGATGACATTACATTCTCTACTTGTTCTCCTGAGGTTAAAATCTACACTGATTCCAAATATACCACACAAGATACAATTGTGTGTGATGATGGTAAATCAGTACACCTTAGATTGGAGGCACATGCAGTTTATGATTTAAGCACATTCTTCAAAACTCCGTATTTCCTGTTCCAAACATCCACAGACCTAAGTTCATGGGATAATGTTTTAGAATTTGCCACAACTGATGATTTTGTTGAGATAGATGTAGAAAAAACATCTCTTTATGAGAGTGGATTGTGGTACAGAGTGTGGGTAGGCGGAGATAAGGATGCGGTGGAAAAGTCTGCTGGTGACGGAAAGCCAGGCACAGGTTGCGGAAAACTGACAGCGGTGGCTGAACCTATTTTAATAAAGTATCAGTGTAAATGCTCTCCAACAACCGCACCTACAGTGAATAACTATTCAGAGTGCCCTGCAACAGTGGCTCCATATACAAAACCATTAAAGGAATTAGTAACGTCACAGCATGATAAGTTGCGATTTTATGAGTTTCAAGAGGGTGGTACAGACTTGGGTGAGGGTGCCACATTTGACGCAACTGTTGTAGGTACCAAGACATACTATGTGACAAATCAGAAAGCAACAGATTCTGACGGCACTGAATATTGTGAAAGTCCGCGTACACCCATTAATATAGAGATAAAAGATGCTGCCGTCTTTGATGTCACACCAGCTTCCATAGAGAAGTGTTTCAATGATGAGACCCCTGACAGTGAACTTACGTTCACCGCCTCAAAAGCAGAGTATGATTACACTTGGACAGGTTCCTCCATATCAGCTACAGGTACAAGTTACACTCTTGAGAGAAAAGCCTCCTCAGGTACCATTACTGTAGTTGCTAAAGACCCGCAGGGCAAGGTTTGTGACGCTTCAAAAGATGTCACTTACAAAATATCCCCCGCCCCTGAGTTTACCATAACATCACCATCTATGGTGTGCGTATCAAATCCAGAGGCGGAGATAACAGTCAAGCTCACATCAGGTAGCGGACATTATGTACTGACCAAAAACGGTGCTACATTAGATGAGGGTGATATGTCTCTTGGACAGACCGATGTCATAATTAAGGATAATGTTGTAGCAACAAGTAAGGGTAAGGTCTCATATAAATTTTCAATTGTCAACTCATTGGGGTGTGAGAACTCCAAGGATTTTGAAATTGCGGTTAGTGACAAGGTGGAGATACCTCTTGTGCCAACCGCTCCTGTGGTTAACAACACCATTTGTCTGGGAGATAAGTTTGATATAAATGCTGCTTATACATTTGGTGCGGGTGAATCGTTGAATTGGTATATAGATGGAGTGCAAGTGCAAGGAGAGTCAGGGCTGACCCTTACAGAACAAGCACCAATAAAGGACACTGAATATACTGTAGATTTGATTGGCGGTCAGTGTGAAGGTTCGGGAGCACTCTCAATTAAGGTTAAGCAGGTTGCAAATCCTGATATCTCTACAGATAAGGAGATAATATGTGTAGGAACAACAATAAACATAACAGATAGTGATGTGGATGATGCAGAGACATACATCTGGTATAGCAGCACTGAGAGGGATGTTTGGAATGTGATGACGGGGGAGACAGGAAAGAATATTACTGATTTCGCACCTACAGTGACCGCCTCATATAAAAAGGTCTCTAAGAACGGCTCTTGTGAAGCGGAGAGTAATGTTGTAACGGTGGAGGTTCAGCCTGCTATAGAATTCACAATAGAGCCTATAGACAAGAAGATTTGTAAGAATCAGGAGGTTACACTTAAAATGTCCGGTTATCCTGAGGGTGCCGCATTACAGTGGAAGGAGAAGGTTTCAGGAACCGAACTATCCACAGAGGCTACAGCCGTTGTAAAACCATTAGAGACCACCGTCTATATCGCTACCGTAACCAGTGTTTGTGAAGCATCAAAAGAACTTACTATCACAGTCCTTAGTGAGTTGAATCCAACCATATCACCGGATGTGGCAGTATGTGAGGGAGGTAGTACCACACTTACCGTTGACGGCGTAGGAATAACCTCTGTGCAGTGGTCACCGGCAACAGGTTTGAGTTCAACAACAGAGAAGACAGTCACCGCTTCGCCGGCTGTAACAACAGAATATACAGCTACAATAAGTAACGGAGTTTGTTCAGATGAGGCAAAGGTAACCGTCTCTGTATCATCAACCCCTCACTTTGATAAGGTGAACGAGGTTGTCGGAGAGAGTTGCGCCACACGTGGTGTTATGGTAGAGGGCAAGGGGGGCGTACCTCCTTACTCATACTCTACAGATGGTGTCACATATAGTCCGGAATCCACACTAATAGGTCTAAAAAGCGGTTATACAATGTTGTATATAATGGATTCATTCACCTGTAAGAGTGACACAACCATTAATCTTGCGCCATACGCAATCAACCCCGATAAATTCTTCACACCTAATGATGACGGAAATAATGATTTGTGGCAAGTAGAGAATCTAAGTTGCTATGAGGGCTATATAGTTGAGATTTTTGACCGTTACGGACGCCGTCTCTATATCTATAAGAAAGGAAGTTTCTCAGGCGGTTCCGTTAAAGATGACTTCCCGGGTTGGGACGGTTATTATAACGGTCACCAGATGCCGTCAACAGACTATTGGTACCTGATAACGGTAGAGGAGATACGTAAACAATATAACGGACATTTCACATTAAAGAGATAAACATTAAACCATATAATCTGAAAATTCTGTAGTTATGAAAAAATATATTCTGGCAATTATTGTAGCGGCGTTCGGAATTAGCGCAATGCAGGCTCAGGAAGAGATGATTTACAATCAGTACTACTTCAACTACTATTTGGTGAACCCTGCGCTTGCGGG
>JAZUKL010000100.1:0-12731 GCA_045643245.1 Candidatus Enterocola sp. | reverse complement strand
GTTCTGATTTCTCTCCACGTGGCAAGTCAAGCAATGAGGTTATGCGTTTCTGCCAGGCTTATATGCTTGAGCTTTGGAAACACATTGGTCCTGACACTGATGTTCCTGCAGGTGATATAGGTGTAGGCGCACGTGAGGTTGGCTATATGTTTGGTATGTATCGCAAGCTTAGCGGTGAGTTTACAGGCACATTTACAGGCAAAGGTCTTGAGTTTGGCGGTTCTCTTATCCGTCCTGAAGCTACAGGTTACGGTAACGTATACTTCCTTTGCTCAATGCTAAAGACTCGTAACATTGATATTAAGGGTAAGAAAGTTCTTGTATCAGGTTCAGGTAACGTTGCAACCTATACATGTCAGAAACTGATTCAACTTGGTGCCATACCAATGACTCTTTCTGATTCTAACGGTTACATCTATGACCCCGATGGTATTACACAAGAGAAACTTGAATATGTTAAGGACTTGAAACAAGTTCAACGTGGACGTATCCGTGAGTACGCAGAGAAATATCCTACAGCAATCTATCATGAGGGTATGCGTCCTTGGGGTGAGAAGGCAGACATTGTAATGCCATCTGCAACCCAAAATGAGATTAACGGCGAAGATGCACAGAAGATTGTAGACAATGGCGTTATTGCTGTTGCAGAGGGTGCTAACATGCCTTCTACTCCTGAAGCCATTGCAATATTCCAAAAGGCTAAATTGCTTTATTCTCCGGGTAAGGCTTCTAACGCCGGTGGTGTTGCTACATCAGGTCTTGAAATGAGCCAGAACTCTGAGCGTCTAAGTTGGAGTGCAGAAGAGGTTGACACCAAACTTAAAGGCATTATGGCTAACATCCATGAGAACTGCGTTAAGTACGGTACAGAACCAGACGGTTACATTAACTATGTTAAAGGTGCTAACATTGCAGGCTTCATGAAGGTTGCAAAGGCTATGATGGCACAAGGAATTATTTAATGGTGATTTGGTGAATCGGTGAATCGAAAGATTCTCCAACGATTAACCGATTAACCGATTCCACGATTAAACAATCAAGTATATGTTTAAGATTGTAAACAAAGAGCAGTTCTCTGAGAACGTATTCAGAATTGACATTGAGGCTCCTATGATTGCAAAATCACGCAAGGCAGGTCACTTTGTCATTGTACGCATTGATGAGAACGGAGAGCGCATTCCTCTTACAATAGCAGGAAGCGATATAGAGAAAGGCACCATCACTTTGGTTGTACAAAAGATTGGTGTCTCCTCTACTAAACTTTGTGCCCTTAATGTTGGGGACTATGTGGCTGACGTTGTAGGACCTCTTGGTAAGGCAACTCACATTGAGAAATTTGGTACTGTAGTATGTGCTTGCGGCGGTGTAGGTACTGCCCCGATGCTACCTATTGCAGAGGCTATGAAAAAGGCCGGCAATAAGGTAATTGCAGTGCTTGCGGCAAGAACCAAAGACCTTGTGATTCTTGAAGACGAGGTTAGAAAAGTGTCTGATGAGGTTATTATTATGACTGACGATGGCTCATACGGCACTAAAGGTCTTGTTACCAACGGTGTTGAGAGCATAATAAACAGAGAAAAGGTTGACCTTTGCGTTACAATAGGTCCGGCAATTATGATGAAGTTTGTATCGTTGCTTACAGCAAAATACAATGTTCCTACAGTTGCTTCACTTAACACCATTATGGTAGATGGTACAGGCATGTGCGGAGCATGTAGAGTAAGCGTTGGCGGTGAAACCAAGTTTGTTTGCGTTGACGGTCCTGAATTTGACGCTCACAAGGTTAATTTTGATGAGATGATGTCACGTATGGGTGCATACAGAGAGCAGGAACAGGCAGCATTTGCCAAATATAAGGAATCTATAAACGGTTAATATTATGGAACTTACTGATAGAAATGCAGAATGGCGTAATGAGTTGCGTCAGTCTATGAAAAACAAGGAGCGTACAGAGATTGCCCGTGTAAAGATGAATGAACTTGACGGTGAATACCGCAGTCATAACTCAGAGGAGGTTAATCAAGGTCTTACTGAAGAGCAGGCATTGCTTGAGGCTAAGCGTTGCCTTGACTGCCCTAATCCAAGTTGTATGACAGGCTGCCCTGTAAGCATTAACATACCTTCGTTCATAAAAAACATAGAGCGTGGCAATTTCTTAGGTGCCGCCAAGGTACTTAAAATGACATCTGCCCTACCTGCTGTTTGTGGTAGGGTTTGTCCGCAAGAGAAACAGTGCGAGAGCCAATGTATCCATCTTAAGATGGGCAAGCAGGCTGTAGCCATAGGTTATCTTGAGCGTTTTGCCGCCGATTATGAGCGTAACAGCGGAAATATCAGCCTTCCTGAACTTGAGCCTAAAAACGGCATTAAGGTGGGCGTTGTAGGTAGCGGACCTGCCGGTCTTAGTTTTGCCGGCGATATGGCAAAGAAAGGCTACGATGTTACTGTATTTGAGGCACTTCATGAGATTGGCGGTGTGCTTAAATATGGTATTCCTGAATTCCGTCTGCCTAACTCAATAGTTGATGTTGAAATAAGCAACCTTGAGAAAATGGGCGTTAAGTTCATTAAAGACTGCATAGTTGGCAAGACATTGAGTTTTGATGACCTTAAAGAGCAAGGATTCAAGGGATTGTTTGTAGCATCGGGTGCAGGACTTCCTAACTTTATGAACATTAAGGGCGAGAACCTTATAGGTGTAATGTCATCAAATGAGTACCTTACTCGTGTAAACCTTATGGGTGCCGCTAAAGATGAGTTTGACACACCTGTACTAAAAGGCAAACGTGTGGCAGTGGTTGGTGGCGGTAACACCGCTATGGACTCTGTCCGTACCGCTAAGCGTCTTGGTGCTGAACTTGCTACAATAATTTATCGTAGAAGCGAAGATGAGATGCCTGCCCGTAAAGAGGAGGTTAAACACGCTAAAGAAGAGGGTGTTGAATTCCGTACATTGCATAACCCAATAGAATACATTGGCGATGAGAAAGGACGTGTAAAACAAGTTCTTCTGCAAAAGATGACACTTGGTGAGCCTGACGAGAAGGGTCGCCGCCGTCCTGTTGCCATTGAGGGTGCAACCGAACTTCTTGATGTAGATACAGTTATAGTAAGTGTAGGTGTATCACCTAACCCGCTTATTCCACGTTCTATTCAAGGATTGGAAGTATCTCCAAAGGGAACCATTGTGGTTGGAGACAATATGCAAAGCTCTATACCAATGATATTTGCAGGTGGTGATATTGTTCGTGGCGGTGCTACTGTTATTCTGGCTATGGGTGACGGACGCAAGGCTGCGGCGGAGATGGACTCTTATTTAAAGGAGAAATGAGACTGCGAAGCTGGGCGTAGCCAAATGAGAAATGAGAAATGAGAAAGGAGACTGTTAACAAATGTTAATTGTTAATTCTTAATTTCAAATTCATAATGTTTAATTGATATGATAAAGATTGCTATAGTAGGTTACGGTAACATCGGCAAGTTTGCTGTTGAGGCTGCACAAGCGGCTGACGACATTGAACTTGCAGGTGTTGTACGCCGTGCATCCAGCGTAGGAACTACAGAAAAGGAACTTGAAGGTGTAAAGGTTGTCTCTAATATAGACGACCTTGGCAAAGTGGATGTTGCAGTAATATGCGGTCCTTCTAAACTTGTACCTGAACTTGCAGAACCACTGCTGAAAAAGGGAATCTGCACTGTTGACAGTTTTGACATACACACAAGTGTATGGGAGTCAAGATGCAAACTTGATGCAGCCGCCAAAGCCGGAGGTGCCGCAGCCATTTTATCGGCTGGCTGGGACCCTGGTACAGACTCTGTAATCCGTACACTACTTATGGCTATGGCTCCAAAAGGTATAACCTATACCAATTTTGGTCCTGGCATGAGTATGGGACACTCTGTAGTGGCTCGTTCAAAAGAGGGTGTAAAAAATGCCCTTTCAATGACCATTCCTACAGGCACTGGCATACATCGCCGTATGGTTTATGTAGAACTTGAAAATGGTGCAACTCTTGAACAGGTAACTGCTGCCATTAAGGCTGATGACTACTTTGCCCACGATGAAACTCACGTTATGGCAGTTGAGAGCGTAGATGCCATTAAGGATATGGGGCATGGCGTATTGCTTGAGCGTAAAGGCGTATCGGGTAAGACACAGAACCAAAACTTCAGCTTCTCAATGAGCATAAACAACCCTGCCCTAACATCACAAGTTCTTATATCCTGTGCAAGAGCAGTTGTAAAGCAGCAGCCAGGAGCCTACACACTACCTGAGATTGCTCCTATGGATTTGCTACCTGGCGACAGAGAGAGCCTTATAAAGAGTTTGGTGTAACACACTGCAACATAATAAAAAAGACCGAAAGCAAAACTTTCGGTCTTTTTTTTCAAACATTTGGTAATTCAGCAGATTTTTACCACGCATTGTAGTGCACCGCCTCAGGACGCCATTTGTCCTTGACATCGGGGTTCTCTGCGGGATAGCCCATAGGAATCATACCAAGAACCTCATATTTTGCGGGGATATTGAGGTGCTTGCGAATAAGTTCCGCTCTGTCAGTTCCTGGCCAAACACCTGTAAAGCAACTGCCTATGCCCATAGCATTTGCGGCAAGCATCATATTCTCAGCCATAAGGGAGCAGTCAACCACCCAAAAGTCACGTCCGTCACCCTCAAGGGTGCGTTCCATATCACCAAGCACTATAAACGCCACAGCGGCTGCCTCAAGGCGTCCGTATGGAAGTTCTGTTGACATTTGTCTGAGCAGTGTTGTATCCGTAACCACCTCAATAGCCCAAGGCTGGCGGTTCATTGCTGTAGGGGCGGCGAAACCGGCACGCAGAATCTTCTCAATTTGTGCGGCTGGAATTGTGTCACTTGTAAACTGCCTGATACTGCGGCGGCTCATAATGTTTTCAATAACCAAATCTTCTGAAGATACTATTTGAATATCAGACTCATCGGTTGTGGATTGCGTACACGCACTAAATATAAATGCTGCAAGTGTTACTGAAATTAAATAAACAAGTTTTTTCATAATATTTTTGGTGATTCGGTGATACTATAATACGGTAATTTGAATTATATATTCACACTTCAAAGATAGTGATTATTTCTTGATGTACAAAATTTTACGCCTTATGTCCGCCAATCTGACGGTTACGTTCTCTGGAGGTGGCACCATCGGCAAAGTTTATTCCTTTAAGTATGGCATTCTTGCCATAGCGGCGTTTTATGTCAAGAACGGTCTCCTGCACACGCCTCTCCTTAGCCTCAGCATCATTACTTGTATTATCAGGCTTTTCCGTGCTGAAAAGTTCAAGTTGAACAGGCTCAGGCTTGGCTGTTTGGGCATGTGACTCACTTATAACATTGTTTATTGTAAGGTTAATGCGGCGTACAAGGAACGCAGGATTAACTATTCTGTCAAAAAGTTCCATCACGGCATCCACTATTTTATGCCCCGATGATGTGTGCTTACCTAAATTTGCAGTTCCATGTGCATGCTTAGGAACGGGCTTTCCGTAATAATTGAGAACAATATCCCCATCGTAGCCATTAAGACGACCTCCCTCCATAGATGCAGTATCGTAGTCTATGGTAAGCACCACCTGATTGGTCACCAACCGCCCGTTTACAAGTTCAAGGGCTGCATTCTCCGCCATCTCACGTACCACAACCTTTGTCTTTTCTATGTTATAAGCCTCCGATAACACCTGCCCGCGACTAATTGAGTTGGTCTCAGGGCGATATGCCTTAATATCCGCTATGGTACAAGGTTCCCAACCCCATGCGTGGTCAATAAGAAGCTCGGCATTTACGCCGAACAGCCTATATAGTGTATCCTCATTCTCTATGGAGAAACGTGCCAACTGCCCCATAGTGCAAATACCGTAAGGTGCAAGACGCTTTACCGCACCTTTACCAAAACGCCAAAAATCTGTAAGTGGCGTGTGGTTCCATAGCGTGCGGCGATACTCCATTTCTGTAAGTTCCGCTATGCGTACCCCGTCTTTATCGGCAGGTATATGTTTTGCCACAATATCCATTGCAACCTTACACAGGTATAAATTCTCCGCTATGCCCGCTGTGGCTGTTATACCCGTTGTAGTCAGCACATCTTTAATCATTTTCATTGCAAGGTCTCTGGCACTGAGCTTGTACAGTTTTATATAATCAGTGGCATCAATAAAAACCTCATCTATAGAGTATCTATGAATATCCTCCGGGGCTACGTATTTTAAGTACACATTATACACGCGATTACTGTACTCAATGTAGAGTGACATGCGTGGTGGGGCTATGTGGAAATCCACAGGTTTATCACTAACTGCACGCAGCCGTTGTTTCACCTCAAACAGTCTTGCCCTACCTCCAATGCCGTAAGCCTTCAATGCAGGAGATACCGCAAGGCATATAGTCTTGTCTGTACGGCTCTCATCTGCCACCACAAGTTTGGCGACAAGAGGGTCAAGCCCCATCTCCACACATTCCACTGAGGCAAAAAAAGATTTCAGGTCTATTGCTATGTATGTTTTATCCAGCATCGGGTTTTTCTTTATCATTAAGCCTACCCAATGCGGCAAAAGAGGCAAACTGGGCTGCCCTTGCCTGCCTTGACATAGGAGTATGCATCTTTGATGTATGGTGCGGCAAGTTTATTATGTCGTCAAAATTTTCCACGCAATAAATTTCCTACACAAAGTTATACAATAGTTTGTAATTACCAAAACAATTACACATTAGCACTCAGGAACATGAAAAATATTACAAATTTTTCACTAACTTTGCACCCTATGAAGAAAATAATATTGTCCATATTACTGTCTGTAACACTAATTTCTGCCATACACAGTATTGTAGGCGTTACGGAGTATGTGATAGACAATGGTTTAGGCACATACTCAAGTATAGCGAAAGTGGATGTCATAGAGTCTCTTCCTATGGCGGATTGTGCAATCAGCGTTACAGGATTGACTGTGCCGCCGTCTGCGTTTACTATTTTACGTAATATAACTACAGCATTTATACTTACTTTTACATCAGCATTGCTGCTACTGTCATTCTATGGCAATATAGAACTAAAACTATTAAACTGCTTACGTTCTGTGGATAATTGCCACAGGCTGCTTCCATATCATGGTTTTGTGTAATTACTTTCCCTTATTAAGAGAGAGTTTATAACACATTTTTCATCCATTAAAAAAACACATATTATGGGAGTTACAATAGTAGGAGCCATTCTACTGGCAATTTGCATTATACCGGTAGTGATTCTCCAAATTAAAAAGAACAAGAAAAAATAAAAAAGAGGGCAACCTGCCCTCTTTTTGTTCTTAAACATACTGACAAATTATGGCAGATTGTATCAGTAAATTTTTTCATGTGTTTTTATTGTTTTTAGAAATAAAATAACTATTTTTGCAGTCGAAAACCAATATTATTTCACAAATGGACGATTATCATCCGGATAACTTTATGTTTAACTAGGATGGAGGGCTCAGAGGCTGCTCCACCCACAGAGTTTGGAGACAAAGCCTATGAGAGCTTTTTTAATCAACGGCAACGGATTGGTTGCCACACCCAAATGGGAACCCAACTGCTGGGTAAACATTACAAAACCAACTCAAGAAGACAAAGATTACGCAATTGACACGCTTGGTGTGCCACAGGCCTTTTATGAAGATATTGAAGACGTTGATGAACGTCCACGTATTGAAATAGAGGACGGTTGGTGCTTCATTCTTATGCGTATTCCTTGCAAGGCTGAGGAGTATGAGACATCTGCACCGTTCTCAACCGTACCGCTTGGTATCATTTTTAAGAATGATGTGTTTGTATCGGTGTGTTTTCATAAAAATGACCTGATTCCTGATTTCATACAATACACAAGAAGAAAAGGAATCCAACGCACTGACAACATTAACTTTGTGTTCCGCCTGCTGCTTTCATCAAGTATATGGTTCCTGAAATACCTGAAACAGATTAAGGGACGTGCCTTACTTGCTGAAACACAGTTGGAGCAATCCATTAGAAATGAAGACCTGCAAACAGTGTTGAAATTGGAAAAGTGTTTGGTATATTTCACCACATCGCTCCGTGGTAATGAAATTCTGACCCACAGGCTTAAGAACCTGCGTTTCACCAAAGAGGAATATGACCCTGAACTTGTTGAAGACGTTGAAATTGAATCAAAGCAGGCTATTGAAATGACAAACATCTACAGCGATATCTTCTCAGGTATGACAGAAACCTACGCTTCAGTTATCTCCAACAACTTGAACATTGTAATGAAACGTTTGACAACCATTTCAATTGTCCTTATGTTCCCTACTTTGGTTGCAAGTTTCTTTGGAATGAACCTAGAAGTAGGCACCACCATTTTTAACACAACCTTTGCCATTGTTGTTCTGATTTCAGTGGTTTTGGCGATGTTAATTATGTGGTTGTTCATAAAATTGAAATGGTTTAAGTAAATTGTTAATTCTTTTGCACTCAAAAGTTGCTGTTTTATTGAAAAAAATTGCTACATTTGTAAGTTATTTTAATAAACATACAGCAACTTTTATGGAAAAGAATCTTATTGATGAAGTTAAGGCTAAAGCAAACATTTGGCTTAACGGTGATTATGACGCACAAACCAAGCAGAAAGTACAGGAGATGCTTTCCGCTTCAGACACCACTGAGTTGGTTGAATCATTCTACAAGGATTTGGAATTCGGCACAGGAGGATTGCGTGGCATTATGGGTGTTGGTACAAACCGCATGAACATCTACACTGTAGGTGCGGCAACACAGGGGCTTGCAAATTATCTTCACAAGAATTTTGGAAAGAACGCAGACATTAAGGTGGTTGTAGGACATGACTGCCGAAACAACAGCCGTCTGTTTGCAGAAACCACGGCAAACATATTCTCCGCTAACGGCATTAAGGTTTTCTTGTTTGAGAATTTGAGACCTACACCTGAAATCTCATTTGCAATACGTCATTTGGGTTGTCAGAGCGGTGTTGTTGTTACTGCAAGTCATAATCCTAAAGAGTATAACGGATACAAGGCATATTGGGAGGACGGAGCACAAGTTATTCCGCCTCACGATACCGGAATCATTGCTGAAGTCAACAAAATCAAGAGTATAAAGGAAATCAAGTTCCAAGGCAACCCTGCCCTTATTCAAACCATTGGAGAGGATGTTGACAGCGTATTCCTTGAGAAAATCAAGAAATTAAGCCTTTCACCTGACATTGTTGCTGAGCAAAAAGACCTTAAGATTGTCTACACCCCTATTCACGGCACAGGTATAACCCTTATTCCTCGTGCATTGAAAATGTTTGGGTTTGAGAACATTATAAGCGTTGATTCGCAGAATGTCATTAGCGGAGACTTTCCTACAGTACTCTCCCCTAACCCTGAGGAACCGGCAGCCATGAAACTTGCCGTTGAAAAGGCAAAAGAGGTTGACGCTGACATTGTTATGGCTTCAGACCCCGATGCTGACCGTATGGGTATCGCTGTAAAGAATGACAAAGGCGAATGGATACTTGTTAACGGTAACCAAACCGCACAGATGTTTGTTTATTACCTTATTCGCAGAAACAAGGAACTAAAGAGACTGAAAGGCAACGAATACATTGTAAAAACAATTGTTACAACAGAACAGATTGCCGCCATTGCAAAGAAATTCAATGTTCCTTATTTTGATGTCTACACAGGATTCAAGTGGATTGCAGCCGTTATGCGTGAGCAGGAGGGCAAGAAAACCTATATCGGCGGTGGAGAAGAGAGCTACGGATTCCTTGTAGAAGACTTTGTAAGAGATAAGGACGCTGTTTCAGCCTGCGTTATGATTGCAGAAATCACCGCATGGGCAAAACAGAACGGAAAAACAATATATGAACTGCTTCAGGACATTTACCTTGAATTCGGATTCTCTAAAGAGAAAGGAATTTCTGTAGTTAAGAAAGGCAAGGACGGTGCAGAAGCCATTAAGAAGATGATGTCTGACTTCCGTTCAACGCCTCCTGTAGAGATTGCAGGTTCAAGAGTGGTTACCATAAAGGACTACGCATCACTGCGTTGTATGGACATTGTATCAGGCTCAACATCTCAAATGGAGATGCCTGAAACCGCTAACGTATTGCAGTATTTTACTGAAGACGGCACTAAGATTTCTGTACGTCCTTCAGGCACAGAGCCTAAAATCAAGTTCTATATTGAAGTTCGTCTTCCGCTTAAAAACCGCAATGAATTTGATGCGGTAAATGCGGCTGCTGAAGAAAAGATAAACGCTGTAAAAGCATCTCTTGGGCTATAATGAGACACAGGTTGGCTATTCTGATATTGTGTCTGTTCAATTGCATTGGCATTCTGTCTGCACAGAATGCCAAAGTTGCTATTTTATCAGTAAATGACTTACACTCAGCAATAGACAGAATGCCAAAACTAACATCATTGGCTGACAGTTTAAGAGGAATATACCCTGAACTTATTTTGGTATCGGCAGGAGATAATTGCACAGGCAATCCTATTAATGACCAATATCCACACCACAACTACCCTATGACCGCCCTTATGAATTATGCAAGGTTTGATGTATCGGCAGTTGGAAATCATGAATTTGACGGTCCTGCAGGCAGTTTCAAATGGACACAGCAACACTCCCATTTCCCGTATATTTGTGCAAATGTTTCTGTTGCGGACTCTCTTGGACACAGCATAGCCCCCTATAAAATATTTGACCTTTCAGGCGGAGTTAAAGTCTGTTTTTTGAGTGTTGTAGGGATAAACGCTTCAGGCATTCCCGATGCTCACCCTGACAAACTTAAAGGAATGCATTTCAATAGTGAACTTGAAACCATCAGGCAATACAAATCATTGAGAGACAGTTGTAATGTTCTAATTTTCCTGACCCACATTGGTTATGACAAAGATTTGGCACTATCTGATTCATGCAACTTTGAAGATGCAATAATAGGCGGTCACTCACACACCCTGATAAACGGTGCGGTAAAGCATAATAATGTGCCTATAACTCAAGTTGAAAACGGGCTGAAACATGCAACTCTTACTGTTTTTGACTTAAAGGACGGAAAGGTGGAACGCTCTGATTCAAAACTGTTTACCATTGCAGAATCCACTGATAATGAGTCTGCTGCAAGTTTGCTGCAATTCTTTACATCTGCAAATATGTTCAATGATACAATAGCGTTTCTACCTGAAACAATTGAGCCGGAGATAAAGTTGGGTGAACTTATGTGCAACGCCTTTATCAACGAATGCAATGCTGATTTTTCCATTCAAAACTTTGGTTCGGTAAGGGTAAATTCTCTTGCAAAAGGTTATATTACAAAGCGTGACATTCTTACTCTTGACCCATTTGGTGATTATGTAATGACATGGGAGCTGAAACCGTCTGAAATTGAAGATTTGATTATGGCAACCTGCCATGCTGACAAAGACAGAATGCCGTTTGTACAAGGAAAAAAACTTAACAAGAACAAATTGTATAAGGTGGCATTGACTGATTTCATTACATCGTCAGTGCATATTAAGACATCAACTGAGCCACAGACAAGCGGTAAGGTTTCATCTGACATAATTATTGAATATCTAAAACACTTATATCCAATTAAATGATTATGAAAAAGGCTCTATTATCTCTGATTTTTGCAACATTTGCATTATGTTCATTTGCTCAAAGTGATACTACTCAAGAACCTGTTGTATTCAAAAAAGACAAATTGGTTTCATTTAACGGCAAACCTATAACCGCTGATGAATACCTTGTTTTGTCTGAAAAAAATTGTTCACAGGCATACAAATGGTTCCATAGAGGCGATATTCTAAAAAAAACAGGAACAGGGCTTATGGCTGGAGGATTCCCCCTTGCGGCTGCAGGATGTGTAATGTTTGCAGCTGGCTATGCTTATCTATTACCAACTCCCATAACAAAAGATGCTTATAGTGCTTCACTATTATTAGGGTTTGGAGCAACTTTTATTATAGTTGGTGCAATGGCAGGTATAGCGGGAATACCACTTTATTGTGTGGGTGTAAACCAAAAGAAACGCAGTTATGAAGTTTACAACAACGGATTATGTGAGCCACAGACTGCACACTCAAAAAGAATTATGGATATACAATTCAATACAAACGGTATTGCATTAAATTTCTAAAAACAATTATGAAACATCAATTAAGAAGTGCGGTATGCACTGAAGGCAGGAGAATGGCGGCAGCCAGAGCATTGTGGGTTGCCAACGGAATGAAACGTGAGCAACTTGGCAAGCCCATAATAGCCATTGTAAACTCTTTCACGCAGTTTGTACCAGGTCACACGCACCTTCATCAAATTGGTCAGGAGATAAAAGCGGAGATTGAGAAACTTGGATGTTTCGCAGCCGAATTCAACACTATTGCAATAGATGATGGTATTGCAATGGGCCACGATGGAATGCTTTATTCACTTCCAAGCCGCGATATTATTGCTGACAGCGTTGAATATATGGTGAACGCCCACAAGGCTGACGCTATGATTTGCATCAGCAACTGTGACAAGATAACCCCTGGAATGCTTATGGCTGCAATGAGGCTCAACATTCCTGCTGTATTTGTCTCAGGCGGTCCAATGGAGGCTGGAGAGTGGAACGGGCGTCACCTTGATTTGTTTGACGCAATGGTTATGGGTGCGGGCAAGAGCGTCTCTGACAAAGATATGGCTGGGGTTGGAC
>JAZUKL010000099.1:0-7686 GCA_045643245.1 Candidatus Enterocola sp. | reverse complement strand
GTACCAAGATGATACATATAGGGCGTAACACAAAAAGCCGAATAGTATCAAAAGGTATATCGGCAGGGCATAGTGAAAACTCGTATCGTGGTATTGTAAGAATGACATCGGGAGCGGAGAACGGACGTAATTTCTCACAGTGTGACAGTCTGCTTTTAGGAGATAAATGTGGCGCACACACATTCCCCACAATAGATGTGCATAATAACACCGCCATTGTGGAGCATGAGGCAAGCACATCAAAGATAAATGAAGAGCAACTATTCTATTGTAATCAGCGTGGAATCTCCACTGAAGATGCCGTAGGGCTTATAGTTAACGGATTTGCAAAAGAGGTGTTCAACAAACTCCCGATGGAGTTTGCCGTGGAGGCGCAAAAACTTTTAAGCATTTCTATAGATAATGCTATTGGGTAATTATTTTCCCGTCATTTCGAGCGGAACGTAGTGCAGCGAGAAATCTTTACTTAATGTATGAAGTATGTATTAATAAACAAATTATTATGAAAACAGTAAAATTCATTTCAATTGCATTGGCAGGAGTGTTGCTAATGCTAAGTGCGTGCAGGAAAGGTAAAGGACCTGAATACGGCACAGTTATTGATGGATGTGGAAAATCCTATCCTACAGTTAAAATAGGAGACCAGTACTGGATGGCTGAAAATATGGCTTGTATTAAGTATGCTGATGAGAGTGAGGCATATAAGGCTGGTGTCTATCAGATATCAACGTCAGAAGAGTATGTATATGAGCCATATTACACTGACGGCAGACAGGCGGAGGGACAATACACTGAAAATCTTTATCAGGAACAACGTAGTCAGTTAGGTCTGCTATATAATTGGACAGCGGCTATGGGGTACAAAAACAAGGAAGAGGCACTGTCACAAACCGGAGATTACAGCGGAAAACGCCAGGGTATCTGTCCTAATAAGTGGCACATTCCAAGTGCAGCAGAGTGGGATAAAATGTTGCAATTCATTGCTGATACGTATGACAATGGGGAGAAGGGAAGAGAGGGTGTACATCTGAAATCATCGTTAGGTTGGTATGGCAGAAATAGAGATTATATAGGTGACAATGCTTCCGGTTTTTCCGCTTTGCCGGCTGGCTATGCCAGCGGAAGTCGTGTGATTCATATAGGTTACCGCACAGATTTTTGGTTATCAGACTCTGGAAGTAGTGAAAATGCACATGACCGTGGTATGTTTAGCGATAGTTCTAGAGGAGATGGTACCTCCTCTTATAAGTACTTTGGACTTTCTGTGCGTTGCGTAAAAGATTAAGATACGCACCTAAAGTTGCGGAATAAAATTTACTAAAGTTGCGGAAAGTTTGCATAAATCAGTGATTTTATGTATTTTAAAAATTAGTGTGTCTATCGTGGTTGGTAAGATAATAAAATTTTAGAATATGCTGAAAATTGAGAATTTACATGCCTCTGTGGGAGGAAAGGAGATTTTAAGGGGAATAAACCTTGAAATTAAGGCTGGTGAGGTACACGCCATAATGGGACCTAACGGTTCAGGAAAAAGTACACTGTCAGCAGTGCTTGCAGGGCATCCTGCCTATACAGTAACAGAGGGTAGTGTAACTTTCTGCGGTAAGGATTTGCTTGCAATGCCGCCTGAGGTGCGTTCACGTGAGGGGCTGTTCCTCAGTTTCCAATATCCGGTAGAGATACCGGGTGTAAGTATGGTGAACTTTATGCGTGCCGCTGTAAATGAGCATCGTAAGCATAAGAACCTGCTACCGCTAAGTGCCACAGATTTCCTGAAACTTATGCGTGAGAAAAAGGAGGTGGTGGAACTTGATAACCGCCTTGCAAACCGTTCTGTAAATGAGGGCTTTTCAGGAGGTGAGAAGAAACGCAATGAGATTTTCCAGATGGCAATGCTTGAGCCTAAACTCTCCATTCTTGATGAGACAGACTCAGGACTTGACATTGATGCCCTTAGAATTGTGGCATCGGGCGTTAATAAATTAAAATCACCCGATACGGCAAGCATAGTTATCACTCACTATCAGAGGCTTTTAGACTATATAGTCCCCGATGTGGTGCATATACTTTACAAAGGGCAGATAGTAAAGACAGCAGGCAAGGAACTTGCATTGCTTCTTGAAGAGAAAGGGTATGATTGGATAAAGGAATGATTTATCAGTTGACAGTGGATAGTGGACAGTTGACAGTGATGAGTAACTTGAGAAATGGTATTACAGGAATACATAAAGTTATTTGCTGAGTTCAGAACCGTTATTGAGAGTAACAGTTCTGAGGCGTTGAACGCTCTTAGGGAGAGTGGCTTGCAGGCATTGGAAAATGCTGATGGTAAGGTACTTAAAGAGTATGAAACAGACTTTGGACTCAATTTTGAACGATATACCATTCAGAATGACCCCTATAAACTATTCACTTGTGATATTCCAAACATCGGGGCATACCTTTACTATATTGTAAATGACACATTCTATGCCAATCCACAGCAGCAGCCATTGCCCGCTGGCGTTATAATATGCTCACTAAAAGAGGCGGCACAAAACCATACAGAACTTGTGAAGCCGTATTTAGGCAGGCAGATGCACATAAATGATAACCCTAACGAGGCTCTGAACGCAATGCTTGCCCAAGACGGATTGTTTGTCTATGTTCCTAAGAATGTGCAGATTGACAAGCCTATCCAACTTGTAAACCTGATGTACGGTAATGTTGATATTATGGCTGTGGCACATAACCTTATAATTCTTGAAGAGGGGGCGAAGGCACAGGTACTTGTGTGTGACCACTCATCGGGTAAGGTAAAATATTTGGCAAACAGAGTAACAGAGGTTTTTGCAGGAAAGAATGCGGTGTATGACCACTATAAGGTAGAGAACACCACTGAAGGTATGACAAATATCTGCTCTTTGCTAATTGACCAACAAGAGGGCAGTGAGGTGGTGTCAAATATAATTACACTTAATAACTGCCAGACACTCAATACAATAAAGGCAGGTCTCAACGCACCTCACGCATCGCTCTCACTGTGTGGAATGTGTTTTCTTGATAAGAACCAATATGTAAGCAATGATACTGAAATTCTGCATCAGAAACCAGATACTAATAGTTTTGAGTCATTCAAATATATACTTGATGATGAGTCAAAGGGCAATTTTTACGGTATGATAAAGGTTCTCCCCGATGCCCAGAAGTCAGTAGCCAGGCAGAGCAATAAAAATATATGTGTTTCTGATAAGGCTCAAATGCGTACAATGCCACAACTTGAGATATATGCCGATGATGTAAAGTGTAATCACGGTGCCACAGTGGGGCAGTTAGATGATACCGCTTTGTTCTATATGCTCTCAAGAGGAATATCAAAAGATGAGGCAAAGACGCTGCTTATGTCAGCATTTGTATATGACGTATTGGAGAAGGTGCGGATTCCTGCCCTGAAAGACAGACTTAAATTACTTATAGAGAGAAGATTAAGAAAAGAGAACTCATCTTGTGACAACTGTATGATTTGTGGTTCCCCGTCATCTCGACCAACATTATGAATAGTATAATCCAAAATATCGCTTCCATCAGGGCGGATTTTCCAATCCTCTCTGAAAAAGTGTATGGCAAGCCCCTTGTCTATTTTGACAATGCAGCCACCACACAAAAGCCTTTATGCGTTGTCCGTAAAATAGATGACGGCTATCTGCTTCATAATGCAAATGTGCATAGAGGCGTACACTATTTAAGTCAAGTTGCTACAGAGGCGCACGAGTCGGCACGCAGTACGGTAAAGGATTTCATCGGGGCTAAGAGTTCAAACCAAATAATATTCACACGTGGAACTACAGAGTCCATCAACCTTGTGGCATTTAGTTACGGAGAGTTGCTAAAAGAGGGTAGTGAGATTATAGTTTCAGAGATGGAACATCACTCAAACATAGTTCCGTGGCAACTTTTATGTGAGCGTAAAGGCTTGAAACTAAGAGTTATACCATTCTTTGACAATGGAGAGTTAGACCTTGATGCATTTAAGGCTTTGCTCAATGAAAAAACAGCCTTGGTAGCGGTAACACACATCTCTAACACTTTGGGCACTGTAAATCCTGTAAAACAGATAATTGATATAGCCCACAGCCATAATGTGCCGGTGCTTATAGACGGGGCTCAGTCTGTAGCACATACAAAAGTCAATGTAACAGACCTTGACGCAGACTTCTTTGTATTCTCAGGGCATAAGATTTACGGACCAACAGGCATCGGGGTGTTATACGGCAAAGAGGAACTATTGGATAAAATGGTTCCGTATCAGGCTGGCGGAGAGATGATTGAGCGTGTCACCTTTGAAAAGACCACATTTAATGTGCTGCCATATAAATTTGAGGCTGGCACCCCTGATTTTATTGGCTCTACAGCCCTTGCCACAGCACTTGAGTATGTGCAAAACATTGGTATTGAGAATATTGCGGAGTATGAGCAGGGCTTGCTTAAATACGCTACAGAGCGTCTTAAAGAGATTGACGGCTTACGCATCTACGGTAACGCCCCTGAAAAGGGAGCGGTAATATCTATGAATGTGGGCAATATTCACCACTACGATATAGGCACGCTGCTTGACAAGTTAGGGCTTGCCCTGCGTACAGGACATCACTGTGCTGAGCCTGTAATGCAACACTACGGCATAGAAGGCACCCTTAGGGCATCGTTTGCTTTCTATAATACAAAAGAAGAGATTGATTGTCTGATAGAGGGGATAAATAAGGTGGTTAGAATATTCAAATAACAAAATTTTACTATATTTGCAGTTTGATAAATGAGGGACAATTTTTTGACCCTTGTCCCTTATATGAGCGAAGCGAATACAACTATGAACATAAACCAAATACAAGAGCAGATAATTGAGGACTTCTCAGCATTTGAGGAGTGGTTTGACAAGTATTCCTACCTTATAGAGTTAGGCAATGCCCTGCCACCGTTCCCCGATGAGAAGAAGACAGATGATAATCTTATCAGAGGTTGTCAGAGCCGTGTATGGCTTGATGCCAAGAACGCGGAGAACGGCAACATTATTTTTACAGGAGACTCCGATGCTGTAATAGTCAAGGGCATACTCTCATTGCTGATTTCAGTTATGTCAGACCAGCCAGCCAAGGATATAGCGGAGGCAGACCTCTACTTTATAGAGAGAATCGGGCTTAAGGAGCATCTCTCCCCAACCCGTTCAAACGGTCTGCTTGCAATGGTTAAGCAGATGAAAATCTATGGAGTAGCCTTCGCATCACCGCATCACCGCATCACCGCATCACCAATAAAACAATAATAATTATGAAAAAAGTAAAACTAAACCAAGGACCTTGGAAATTCATCAGTGCCGGAGGCAATGTGAGAGTTAACCTTACATCGGGTAAGGATATTAAGAACCTGAGCAAACTTGACCAAAAGATGTGGAGCGTGCTATCTATGCCTACATCGGGGTTGGAGTTTGACCAAAACACATTGAAATACCTTGATACAGACTGTGACGGAAAAATCCGTGTACAAGAGGTCATAGCCGCTACAGATTGGATAACATCGGTGCTTAAAGACCCTAATTATCTTCTAAAACAAACTGATACACTGCCACTTGCAGAAATCAATCAGGAAAATGAGGAGGGCAGTAAACTTTATCAGTCCGCTCAGCAGATTCTTAAGAATATGAAACTTGAGCAGGATAACATTTCTATAGCCCAGACATCTGACAGCATAGCAATTTTTGCACAGACCACATTTAACGGCGATGGAATCATAATACCTGAGTCATCTAATAAAACAGAGATACAGGAACTTATATCATCTGTAATAGCCACAATGGGTGCAGTTCAAGACCGTAGCGGAAAAGATGGCACAGATGCAGATAAAATAGAGGCGTTCTACGATGCTTGTGCCAAATATGACGCTTGGCAGAAGGCTGGAGAGGCAGATAAGGCTGACATATTCCCATACGGAGATAGTACTGCAGCCGCATTAGATGCCTACAATGCCATAAAAGATAAGGTAGATGACTACTTTATGCGTTGCCGTTTGACAGAGTTCAATTCTGATGCTCAATCACCACTTGACGTATCAGCAGAGCAGTTCCAATCCATTACATCTAAGAATTTGGCAGAGTGTGGCGAAGATATTGCGGCATATCCGCTTGCAAGAATATCAGCAGTAGCGGAGTTGCCGCTTGATAAAGGCATTAACCCTGCTTGGACTGCCGCTGTAGCCACATTCAAGAGCCTTGTAATAGATGTTGATTTCCCTAAGGCAAAAACACTTACAATGGAGCAGTGGAACACATTTGCCGCAAAATTTGCCCCATACACCGCTTGGATAGGTGCAAAAGACGGTGCTGCGGTTGAATCATTGGGAGCGGAAGTAGTTGCTAAAATTGTAAAGGCAGACAAAAAGAGTGAACTTCTTGCATTGGTTGAGAAAGACAAATCATTTGAGGCACAGGCAAATGCAATAAATGATGTGGATAAGATGCTACACTATGTAAGAGATATCTTCGCGTTGCTGAAAAACTATGTCACATTCCTTGATTTCTATTCTCCTACACAAACAGTTAAATCAGTGTTCCAAGCAGGTACCTTATATATTGACCAACGCAGTTGTAATCTTTGCTTGAAGGTTGCCGATATGGGCAAGCAGTCAGCACAGGCAGGAGCCAGCGGTATGTACCTTATATATTGTGACTGCACCTGCAAGAGCAAACCAGGCACTATGTCTATTGTGGCTGTTATGACAGACGGCGATATAAACAATCTTGCAGTTGGTAAGAATGCCATATTCTATGACCGTGAAGGCAATGATTGGGATGCCGTTGTAACTAAAATCATTGATAACCCGATAAGTATCCGTCAGGCGTTCTGGTCACCGTACAGAAAGTTTGCCAAATTCATAGAAGACCAGGCTAACAAGTTTGCCGCTGACCGTGACAGCAAGGTAACCTCCGATGCCACCTCTTCCATAGAGAAGGCAGGTACTGATATGACATCGGGTGACCCGGCAGCCAAACCAGCCGCACAACCATTTGATATAGCCAAGTTCTGTGGTATATTTGCCGCCATTGGTATGGCATTGGGCTTCATTGGGTCATTCCTTGTAGCATGCTTTGAAGGATTCTTCAGCCTCTCATGGTGGCAGATGCCTCTTGCTATAGCAGGCATTATGCTGCTTATTTCAGGTCCTGCAATGATTATGGCTTGGCTTAAATTGCGTAAACGTAACCTTTCACCGGTGCTTAACGCCAACGGTTGGGCTATGAATACCGCACTTATAGTTAATATTCCGTTTGGAAACACCCTTACACAACTTGCAAAGTTCCCTGTATATGCCGGTGAGGATGCCTTTAAGCCAAAACATCACGGCAGATGGTGGAAAATAACTGTAGCAGTACTTGTTATACTTGCAATAATAGTTATAGTACTATATTCTAAGGGCTTGCTTAATGAGTGGGGTGTACCTTACCATTTCTTAAAGCCACTTAAGTTCTGGGCATAATTTATCACTACTAAAAAAGTCCAAAACTTCACGGTTTTGGACTTTTTTTGTCCTATATAATAAGGTGTAAAGTCGGCGATCCCCGAAAAATCGAAAAAATCGAAATTTTTTGAATTTTTTTTGAAAAAAAGTGCAAAAATATTTTGCGGATTAAAAAAAGAGCCGTACCTTTGCAATCCCTTT
>JAZUKL010000098.1:0-75515 GCA_045643245.1 Candidatus Enterocola sp. | reverse complement strand
TATATTTGGTGCATTCCCTGAAGTGGGAGATGTAATAAACTCTCTAATAAAACTACAAAAAGAGTTGGAATTAACAGAAAACGGAAACATCACTCCTGATATAATAGAAAGAAGCAGTGTCTTGGGTGCCCTTGATGCACGAAAAGCATACTCCAACAACAAGAATTGGAGTATGTTGTGCGACTAACCGCACATTGTTCAGGCTTGGGAATGCTATAGAACGGCGATGCTGATAGATTTGCCAACACCATTAAATAATTTGTTCAGTGTTGATAATTGTATATCGGCATGCCCATGTTCAACTCTGGATATAAAGCTTTTCTTTGTGCCAATCTTTGTTGCGAGTTCAGATTGAGTCAGACCTAATTTTTTACGCTCCTCTTTTAGCTTTTCTCCAATAATAAATGCATCGCATTCCATTTCAAATGCTTCACGCTCAGCAGAACCCTCAATTCCAAAATCTTCCGATATCAGTTCTTCTATATCAGTGCAGTTTGTTGCAAGTAATTCTTTTTGTAACATAATTATGGAACTTAATTTGTTTTGCTTTGAAAGTATTCTTTCATTATTCTGTTTGCTTTCTCTAGTTCGTTTGTTGGTGCTTTTTGCGATTTTTTTGTATATCCATTGAATAGAACAATTAAATTGCCTTTATCTATGCAGCAAAAAATTCTATAGATATTGCTTTCGTATTCCACCCTAATTTCAAACAAACCATGATATCCAGTTATTGATTTAAAAAATTTACTTGGTATTGTTTCTTCCGTCATTATATATGTCATTACCTCATATATTTTTTTGAGTGCTTCTTTGTTTATAGTTTTTCTAAAATTTTTGAAGTAATCAGCATATACAATAATTTTTCTGTGACGTGTTCTGGATTGTTTCATTTATTAACGTTTGCAAAGATAACTAATTAGTTAACATTATCAAAATATTTTAACAACTTTCTTTTTGCAAAGATACATCAAAAATTCCATTTATGCAAATATTTTTAGTGTTAAATCACTGATTATCAAAGTTATACTAATAGTGCAAAAAATATCGTTTAAAGACAATTTTATAATTTTAACGTTTAAAACTAAAAATGCCACTTTAAACGTTTGTAATTAACAAAATTGTTACTATATTTATAAATTAGTTGTCTTAAAAGAGCAATTTTTTGCACTTTAATGACACTTTAATGACAATTTAATGACAATTTAATGACAATTTAATGACATATAGGCGTTTTACTAAGACGGTTACATACGATGTGGGCTTCGTGTTGTTCGTGTAACTGTAGAAGGTATCTCAGGACCTCAGATCGTGAATCGGACAATAATTACGAGGTTCACGTTATTTTTTGCATTCTTGTGAAAGATTTATGGAACTGTTTGCATCAAATCATAAAACACATTAATAGAAATATACAATGAAAAGGATTTTATTAGTTGAATTATTAACAGTTGTAGCATTAACGATAAATGCCCAAAGTACTGTTACAGATTGTCAGGGTCATACATACCCTGTGGTTAAGATTGGCAACCAATATTGGATGGCTGAGAATTTGCAATGCACTAAGTATGACACACAGAGTGAAATGGCGGGGCAGATGCTGCAAACGTCAAGCAATTGCTTAGCTGCTCCGTGTTACATAGACGGTAGGTATGCCAATACAGAGTATAGCGGAAACTTAACAAATGAGCAACGCAAGTATTTAGGTTTGTTATACAATTGGGTTGCGGCTATGGGTTATACAGTATCTCAGGCAAAAAGCCAGACGGGTAGTTATAATGGCAGACGGCAGGGCATCTGCCCCAATGGCTGGCATTTGCCAAGCAGGGCGGATTGGAACACACTTGCAAATTCTTTAGGTGGTGTGCCTAAGACAGACTCCAACGGAAATGTGGATTATCCAAAAGTAGGAGCCAAACTGAAATCAAGAAACGGTTGGCACAATGGTGGTAACGGCACTGATGACTGTGGTTTCTCTGGATTGCCAGCTGGCTTCGCTCTCGGAAGCAGTGTGGTTGGCAGTGTAGGCGAGTGGGGCGACTTTTGGTCGTCAGACGCTAAGAGCAGTGGCATCGCTTATATTCGAGGCTTGGAATATGGAGAATCAGACTTGAGAGAGAATGTCATCGGCTACAGGAGCAGTGCACGGAGTGTACGTTGTGTAAAGAATGAAGACGTTATTAAGGTGCAGGAGTACGATGTTGTATTTGATTCTACAGCAGTAGTAGTAGATGATACTTTATATGTAAGATAACCTAACTTTTATTTGTTATGAAAAAGATTAATAGTTCAATTATTGTGTGTGTGATATTGGCAATGGTAGCTCTGTGTTTAAAATACTTTTGTGTACCAGGATTCGGACTATTGAGCACAGTGTCTTTGGTAGTGGCTTCTTGTTTGTGCGTTGTTGCCACTGTCAAAAAGGCAAAAGGACCAGAATGCGTGTGGAGCGATGTCTGTGCATATATTTCTATGACGTTCGGATTTGTGTCTATATTGTTCATAATCCAACACTATGGTTTTGGTTGGATTCCATCAATTATAGCGGCGGTAGCAATTGTTACCGGCTTGTTGTTTTTATTGTTGAATCATCCCATCAAAGTTTCAAAGACTTTAGTTTGTGCGGCATTGGTCTGTATTGTTTCCTGTATTTCTTTTATTCCTGCACGGACAATGCAAAAAATTACAGTTGAATATCTTGCATTTGAACAACATTTTTCTAATGAATATTTTTCTTGTCAATATCCGTCTTATTTTAAAATCGAGAACAGTGATTTGGATGCAGAAGAATCAATATGTTTGTTCTCATTTATTGATGAGGAAAATAATAAAGCATTATGTGCTATAGCTGTATTCAAAAATGATGATACTGTTTATAATTTGACGGATGATGAACTGAATCAACAACTGATTGAGATGTATGCGAATCAACACACTTTTGATGTTTCTAGTATTAATACAGACCACGTTGTGTTGGGTAATGAGGATGCTATACATACTCGTTTGGTAGATTTTGCTAATCTTAATCTTGAGTTTGATATGTATATAGTAAGAAAAAAAGAAATGATATTTACGGTTTGTACATGTGCTACAACAGATTTATTGAAATCTAAAGTTCAAGCAATAGCACAATCTATTGAGTTTAAATAAATTCAAGTACCTTTATGATAAAACTTTTTAAGAAGTGTCTCTTACCACTAATTTGTACGTTATATTGCGTGAATGCAATAGGACAAACTTATTATTATGAGCGTGTAACTGACGATGTAAAAAAGGATGGTCACTATATTACGTTTGGCAATTCCAATTGTTATGATTCTGACAAAAATGGTTGTTCCAAAAGTAACGGTGTAATTAATTATGTTGGAGAAGTTAACGGTAAACATAAATATCGTGGTGATGGATATTTTGGTACAAGCGTTTATTTGTTCTCTTCTGATTATAGTTTTTTGGAATTGCGTTGTGTGTCAAATAACGTAGTCTATAAATACAAACGTCTGTATGCACCAAGTAATAAGACAACCGCTGTGCGAGGATATGTAGAACCAAATTCATCAAATGGGAATAACGGAGGCACAGGGGTAATCTATGTTCCTAGTATGCCTGTAACGTCATCACAACCAACGTATGTGCCTACGAGTCCGGAACCAAGAACATGGCATAGGTGTTCTTCTTGTGCAGGTACAGGTTGGTGTAGTGGTTGCCGTGGTACAGGATTGAACGCTTATACTAAATCTGGTAATTGTGGGGTATGCTATGGCTCTGGTCGTTGTCCTGGATGCAGAGGTGCTGGAGGTTCTAAATATTAATAAACTATTGAGATATGAAAAAAACATTATTTATTATCTTTGCTTTATTGTTTAGTTGTGAGTATGCCACGTCACAAACTGTATATCATTATAAAGGAGTGGCAAAAGTAGATGCTAATTCTGGTGTTAAAGAATCGTGGTATGGAGATAAAATTCATATTATCTTTAAAAATTCACAAGCGTGTCTTTGTGATGAATTTGGACAGATTCATAATGAGGATGAACAGAAATATTTAGAAAAAAACTTAGGTGCTGGTGTAAAAAGCATAGAACAAATATCTGGTTACCAATATCATTTAGATTATAGGAAATCAGAAAACGGTATGAGTATTTACCATTCTTTGTATAGCAAAAAAACTACAACTCAATCATCTGGTATGTATTATATGCCTGGATATGGTTATGCAATAGAGACCAAGATTGAAAAATTCTTGTATGTTGCTTCTGATAAGTCAAGAGTTAATTATATGGAAGATAATAGCACGTTTGGAGGTAAGGGTGTAATAAAGGTTTATGAACTATATGATACTGATGAGGCTGGTCAGGCAAGGCAAAGCAAGTTTGATCCAAATTCACCTGCTCATATGTATTAAGTAATATTAAGTGATATGCATAACTTAGACTGTAAACATTGTAAAACAAAAAGTCTGTACGCTGAATATTATTTGGTGGACGGGTATTCTTATTGTAAAGAGTTTGCAAACATTTTGATGTCAAACGTACAGAAACGTATTGACATACTTAATCAAAAGAAAAGGCTGATTAGGGAGTTGTATTTCAGTGTTCCTATGTATGTGATAATGTCTATAGTGTTTGCGTTATTTATAGTAGGCTGTTTAGGGGCATTTATAGAAGAAGACGCTGATGATTTAGGTATTGTTTTTCTTATAGCAATGATATTGGAAGTATTTATTATTTGTTTTATGAGAGTTACAAAATGGATTAGGGCTTATGTGGATTTTAATGGTTCAAAAGATCCGTTGTATATAACGTATGTGGTAGGATTGGTGTTAACGGGTACTCTAATTAACATACCGATAGGTTTATGTATGATGATATCAGATATTGTTGAGATAAGTAGAATAAATAAAAATTTGAAAAAGTTTAACAACGATGATTCTAAATTAGAGCGGCCATTTGAGGTTGGTAGTAATCTTGAAACTATTGAATGCAGGCAAGCGAACCAACTATTGCAAGTGAACATTCACCACACGTCTAAGGAGGTGATTAAGTCTGTGTTAATAACATTGCTAACTCTTATCCTTATGGCAATTGGTGTTATTATTAGGGGTGGTGGTTTTTAAAACTTTTAATTTTGAGTTTATTATGAAATGTAAATTGTTTTTGCTTTTGTGTGCCGTACTGACTGTTTATACAGTCTGTGTACATGCAGAAGATGTTCAACATATTGAATCGTCTGCAATTGATTATGTCAAAATGGCAGATGGTTATTTTTATGGTTTTGATGTGGATAGAAATCTTACTGAAGCATTTAATTGTTATAAAAAGGCGGCTGACTTAGGAAATAACTATGCAAAAGGTCAGTATGCAATGTGTTTGTTAAACGGCATTGGTTGTACTCAAAACGAGGAGGAGGCTATCGCTATTCTTTCTGAGTTGGCAAGAACTGGAACATATAGTTACTTCCCCGATATGGAAAGCACTGAGTATTTTGGTGGCGATTTAATGAAGGATATAACAAAATATGATTCCATTTATCATTTGGCTTTAACGGGTAATGCAGAAGCGGAGTATGATATGGGGTGTTTGCATACCAGAGGAGGATTTGAGAGGGAATCCCTTGGATTAGTGGATCTTGTATATCCGGTAGATAGTTTGTCTTTTAAAAAAGGACTTGAATGGTTAGAAAAGGCAACAGTTCATGGTCATGCATCAGCACCGTTGGCGTTGGGAGATATTTATATATTTGGTAATAAAGAATATAATATATCACCAGACTATAACAAGGTAACAGAATATTTTGAGTTGGCGGCAAAAAGGGGCCATTTTGCGGCACAGTTTCTGCTTGGTTGGTACTACTATAACGGTATAGGATTGCAGAAAAATGCAAAGAAAGCAGTATATTGGTGGAAAAAATCTTCCAAGCAGGGTTTTATGCTATCTACTGAGTTTTTAAGTATCTGTTATTATTATGGAGATGGTATAAAAAAGAGCAATGATAAGGCAATAAAATATTTCTTGGAATCTTGTTATCACGATGAAAGCCCTAAAAAGGATAATGTTGGTTATGGTTGGCAAAATCATTTTATGGAATATTATGCAGATTGGTATGATAATAGGGATATAAATTTCATAAAAGGCGATATTGGTTTGGTTAGGGTAATAAAAAGGGATTCTATGAATCAGGTGATAGAAACCATATATCCTGATTTATATGAAGAGAGTGTGGAATATTTTAAGAAATCTGTGCGACAAGGATTTTTCCCATATCCTCCAATCAATGAATTCCGCTCTCGGCATTTAATGATACCGTGGGACAAACAGGTAAGTGCGGAATACATTTATAATGCCGCACAGCAAGGGCATTTTCTGGCTCAATATTTAATGGATGGAGTGGGATATTATGACGTTTATGGTATGGATTCATTGAAAAAAGAGATAAAAACCACCAGATTGGAATGGCTTTTGAAGTCGGCAGAGCAAGGCTATCCAAATGCAATAAAGGAGGTTTGGACGGTGTACAATTTTGATTGTGATGTTAATGACAATAGGTTGTCAGAGAGTTTAAAGTGGGAGCAAAGGGCAGTTGAACTTGGCAATATATATGCAATGTATTATCTGGCTGAGAGATATTTGAAAGGTTGCGGAGTTGAAAAGAATGAGGTTAAGGCATTCCAATTGTTTAATGAATCTTACAACAAAGGGAATATACGCTCTATATGTTATATGGCAAAATGCTACGAGGAAGGATTAGGTGTGGAACGTAACATTCCCAAAGCGATAGAATGTTATAAAATATGCCTTGACAGGTCTAAATCAGAAACGTTCTTTATGGATAAGGAACGTTTGACAACAGACTGGTTTATTGATAAAATAGCGGAGTTGGAATAATTCAAGTGCCTTGAGAACCTTGGGCAGTGCTTCTACAGAATGGAGAGATATGAAGTGGTGTCTAATTAACTTGTCACTTGTCCCTAAGATAAAAGACTTTGTCTTTTATCTTATCAGGCAAGTACTGTTGCTCTACCCAATGACCAGGGAAGTCATGCGGGTATTTGTAGCCTTTGGCATACTCCATATCACGCATAAGTGAGGTGGGGGCGTTGCGTAGGTGAAGCGGAACGGGAAGGTTTCCGCTTTTTCTTACCTCTTCCTGTGCGTTGTTTATAGCCATGTATGCAGAGTTGTCTTTGGCACATTTTGCAAGGTAAATGGTTGTTTCTGAAAGTATTATGCGGCTTTCAGGCCATCCTATCTTATTTACTGCATCAAAACAGGTGTTTGCAAGCAGCAGTGCGTTAGGATTTGCCAAGCCAATGTCCTCACTTGCAAGAATAAGTAGTCGGCGTGCAATGAATTTAGGGTCTTCACCACCCTCTATCATGCGTGCAAGCCAATATACTGCCGCATCGGGGTCACTGCCACGAACCGATTTGATAAAAGCGGAAATTATGTCATAGTGCATTTCTCCGTTTTTGTCATAGACGGCAGGGTTTTCCTGAAGACGCTCCGATACCATATCGTTGGTTAGGACTATATGGTCCGATTTGTCAACACTGATTATAAGTTCAAGAGCGTTAAGCAGTTTGCGGGCATCGCCGCCGGAGTATTGAAGAAGAGCCTCTGTCTCCTTAAAGTCAACTGTTTTGCCTTCAAAAACCTTATCCGTTTTTAATGCACGCTCTGCAAGTTCAAGTAAATCAGCTTTTTCTAACGGTTTCAGAGTATAAACGGCACATCTTGAAAGAAGCGGGGTTATAACTTCAAATGACGGGTTTTCAGTGGTGGCGCCTATCAACACCACAATGCCTTTTTCAACCGCTGCAAGAAGTGAATCCTGCTGTGATTTGCTGAATCGGTGAATTTCATCTATAAATAATATAGGTGAAGGAGAGTCAAAAAAACGGTTCTTTTCAGCACGCTCAATAACGTCTCTTACATCCTTTACACTTGACGATACAGCACTAAGGCTGTAAAAGTTACGCCCTGCGGCGTCTGCAACTATCTTTGCAAGGGTGGTTTTTCCTACACCCGGAGGTCCCCATAATATAAAGGAGTGTATGGAGCCGCTCTCTATCATTTTACGTATTACGGCACCGTTTCCCACAAGGTGTTTCTGACCTATGTAGTCTTCAAGTTTTGCTGGTCTCAATCTTTCTGCAAGAGGTTGCATAATTTTTTTCATTATTCAAGCACAAAAATAATAAAATTTATTACCTTTGCAATGATTTTATAACTAATAAAAATGAACAAGTCTATAATTTTGGCAATATTGTTTGCCTTAGCAGCCACTCTGACGGGTTGTAAGTCATCTTGTAACTGCGGTTATGCACAAAATGATGCTCCCCAAACAGAGCAAACAAGTAATTGTTAATAAAATTCTGAACATTTTGTTGCAAAAAAGAGTGGAAAACTGTAATTTTGCAACTGCAATTGAGAGAATTTCTTTTTAATAACTTCTAATAACTAAATTTTAAGAACTATGATTAAAGTTGGTATTAACGGTTTTGGCCGTATCGGTCGTTTCGTTTTCCGCGCTGCTCAAAACAGAAATGACATTCAAATTGTAGGTATCAATGACCTTTGTCCTGTTGATTACTTGGCTTATATGCTTAAGTATGACACAATGCACGGTGCATTTGAGGGAACTATTGAGGCTGATGTTGAGAATAGCAAGCTTATCGTTAACGGTAAGTCTATCCGCGTAACAGCATGCAAAGACCCTAATGAACTTGCTTGGGATAAGGTAGGTGCTGAGTATGTAGTTGAGTCAACAGGTCTTTTCCTTACAAAGGAGAAAGCACAGGCTCACATCAACGCTGGTGCTAAGTATGTTGTTATGTCAGCTCCTTCAAAGGACGATACCCCAATGTTTGTATGCGGTGTAAACTTTGACAAATATGTAAAGGGTACACAGTTTGTTTCTAACGCTTCTTGCACAACAAACTGCTTGGCTCCTATCGCTAAGGTTTTGAATGACAAGTTTGGTATAACAGAAGGTCTTATGACAACTGTTCACTCTACAACCGCTACACAAAAGACAGTTGATGGTCCATCTCTAAAGGATTGGCGTGGTGGTCGTGCCGCTTCAGGCAACATTATCCCATCTTCAACAGGTGCTGCTAAGGCTGTAGGTAAAGTTATTCCTGAACTTAACGGTAAACTTACAGGTATGTCAATGCGTGTTCCTACTCTTGATGTATCAGTTGTTGACCTTACATGTAACCTTGCTAAGTCTGCTACATACGAGGAGATTTGCGCTGCTATGAAGGCTGCTTCAGAGGGTGAACTTAAGGGTGTTCTTGGATATACAGAAGATGCGGTTGTATCATCTGACTTCCTTGGCTGCACACTTACATCTATCTTTGATGCTAAGGCAGGTATTGCTTTGACAGACAAGTTTGTTAAGGTTATCTCTTGGTATGACAATGAGATAGGCTACTCTAACAAAGTTCTTGAGCTTATTGCTCACATGGCAAAAGTTAATGGCTAATAAATTGAAAGGATGATGGAGAAGTGAGTGTGGAATTTCTCATTTCTCCTTTCTCCTTTATTTTGCCCTTTGGTGTAATGGTAGCACATCGGATTCTGGTTCCGCTTGTGAGGGTTCGAATCCTTCAGGGGCAACTAATCACCATTAATAAAAATGCGTTGGCTTTTTTAAGTAACGCATTTTTTTTGGAAAGATATAATATAATAGGTATATGAAAATGAAATGTAAAAGGGTACTGCTTCTGGGGTCCGGTGCATTAAAGATAGGACAGGCAGGTGAGTTTGACTATTCAGGTTCCCAAGCGTTAAAGGCAATGAGGGAAGAGGGTATTGAAACGGTGTTGATAAACCCTAATATTGCCACTATTCAAACTTCTAAAGGCGTTGCGGACAGAGTTTATTTTCTTCCGGTAACGCCTTATTTTGTAGAAAGAGTTATTGAAAAGGAGCGTCCTGACGGAATACTTCTTGCATTTGGAGGTCAGACTGCCCTTAACTGCGGTACTGCATTGTATCAGAGCGGAGTGTTGAAGAAATACGGAGTGCAGGTTCTTGGTACATCAGTAGAGGCGATTATGATTACAGAGGACAGAGACCTGTTTGTTAAGAGCCTGAAGGAGATTGATGCTAAAACTCCTGTATCACAGGCGGTTGAGAGTATGGAAGATGCATTGAAGGAGGCTCGCACGTTAGGATACCCTGTAATGGTACGCTCAGCATACGCTCTTGGCGGTCTTGGCTCAGGTGTTTGTGCAAATGAAGAGGAGTTCAAGAAACTTTGTGAAAGTGCGCTTGCATATTCAAAGCAGATATTGGTTGAGGAGAGCCTTAAAGGTTGGAAGGAGATTGAGTTTGAGGTTATCCGCGATGCAAATGACCACTGCTTTACAGTGGTTCCAATGGAGAATGTTGACCCGCTTGGCATTCATACGGGTGAAAGTATAGTTGTTGCCCCTATCATTTCACTTTCAAAAGAGCAGATACATCTGCTTGAAGAGATAGCAAAGAAAGTTGTTCGCCACATTGGCATTGTTGGTGAGTGTAATATTCAGTACGCTTTCAATGCTGAGACAAATGACTATAGAATCATTGAAATCAACGCCCGTCTTAGCCGTTCTTCAGCACTTGCATCTAAGGCATCAGGTTATCCACTTGCATTTGTAGCCGCTAAACTTGCATTGGGTTACACACTTGACAAAATAGGGGAGATGGGTACTCCAAATTCAGCATACGTGGCTCCGTCAGTTGACTATATAATTGCCAAGATTCCACGTTGGGATTTGACCAAGTTTACAGGTGTAAGCCGTGAGATTGGCTCTTCAATGAAATCTGTTGGAGAGATTATGGCGATAGGCAAGTCATTTGAGGAGATTATGCAGAAAGGCTTGCGTATGATAGGACAGGGCATGCACGGATTTGTAGGTAATAAGGATATTCAATTTGATAACCTTGATGAGGCTTTGTCTCACCCTACGGACCTGCGTATTTTTGCTGTGGCTGCCGCTCTTGAAAAGGGCTATTCTGTAGAAAAGATAGAGTCTCTTACAAAAATTGACCCTTGGTTCTTGGGCAAACTTGAGAATATAGTTAAGTTTACTAAGGTGCTTGGCGGTTTCAAGAAAATTGAAGATATAACTCCCGATGTTATGCAGGAGGCAAAGCGTCTTGGATTCTCTGATTTCCAGATTGCCCGTTATGTTGAAAATCCAAAAGGCAATTTAGAGGCTGAAATGCTTCGTGTTCGCAAACTCAGAAAATTACAGAATATCAACCCCGTAGTACGCCGTATAAATACGGTGGCATCGGAGAATCCGGAAAAGACAAATTACCTATATATGACATACGGCTCTGCTGATAATTATGTTCCTAAAAAACAGGACGGAGAGAGTGTTGTTGTGCTTGGTTCAGGAGCATATCGCATAGGCTCTTCGGTTGAGTTTGACTGGTGTAGTGTAAATGCTGTGCAAACAGCCCGTAAACTTGGTTATCAGTCTGTTATGATTAACTATAACCCTGAAACGGTTTCAACTGACTACGATATGTGTGACCGTCTCTACTTTGATGAACTTTCATTTGAGCGTGTGCTTGATGTGCTTGAAATAGAGAATCCTAAGGGTGTTATAGTTTCAGTGGGCGGTCAGATACCAAATAACCTTGCAATGAAACTTTACAGGCAAGGTGCCCCTATACTTGGAACTTCAGCACTTAACATTGATAGGGCGGAGGACCGTCACAAGTTCTCAGCAATGCTTGATACTCTTGGAATTGACCAACCACGCTGGCGTGAGCTTACAAGTTTTGAAGATATTGATGAGTTTATTGCAGAAGTGGGATTCCCTGTGCTTATACGTCCGTCATACGTGCTTTCAGGTGCCGCCATGAACGTATGCTACAATAAAGACCAGGTTCAACAGTTCCTTACACTTGCAGCCAAGGTTTCAAAAGACCATCCTGTAGTTGTGTCCTCTTTCTTGCAGAATGCCAAGGAGATAGAGTTTGATGCCGTTGCAAAGGAAGGTGAGATAGTTGAATATGCCATTTCAGAGCATGTTGAGTTTGCTGGTGTCCACTCTGGCGATGCCACCCTTGTGTTCCCTGCACAAAAACTCTACTTTGAGACAATGCGCCGTATTAAAAAGGTGTCTAAGAAGATTGCAAAGGAACTTAATATAACAGGACCTTTCAATATTCAATATTTGGCTAAGAATAATGACATTAAGGTTATTGAGTGTAACTTGCGTGCATCACGTTCATTCCCGTTTGTATCAAAGGTCATTAACCGTAACTTTATAGAGACAGCAACCAGAATAATGCTTGGTGCAGACTACACAAAACCTGATTCATCAATATTTGATATAGAGCATATTGGTGTAAAGGCATCACAATTCTCATTTGCCCGTCTGCATAAGGCAGACCCTATTCTTGGTGTTGATATGGCATCAACAGGTGAGGTTGGCTGTATTGGCGATGACTTTAATGAGGCTCTGCTCAAGTCATTGATTTCAGTTGGATTCAATATTCCTAAAAAGAGTGTTATGGTATCGTCAGGTGAGGCAAAGTCAAAGGTTGAGTTGCTTGAGCCATGTAAGATGCTTGCCGCTCACGGATATGACATTTATGCCACAGACGGAACTCAGAAGTTCCTTGAGGAGAATGGAGTTAAGGCTACCGCTGTTGGTTGGCCTGATGAACCGTCAGAACTTCAGATTATGGATATGATGGCAGAGAAGAGGTTTGAACTTGTAATAAACATTCCAAAGAATCATACCAGACGTGAACTTACAAACGGTTATAAGATACGCCGTGGCGCTATTGACCACAATATTCCGCTTATGACCAACGCACGTCTTGCAAGTGCATTCATACATGCTTTCTGCTCTGTTAAGCAGGATGATATACAGATTAAGGATTGGGCTACATATTTCAAGAATTAAGGTTGCACCTTGTTCCTAAAAAAATCATAGAAAAAATTTTTTTCTATGATTTTTTTTTATTAACTTTGTTGGTAGTAAAATGCGTTAAACCTTGTAGTACTAATGTAGTCTAAAAGGTAATAACATGAAAATCTAAAAATTATGAAAAAAATTGCTTCTACATTGTTTGCTCTTTTGGCACTTTCTGTTTGTGCTTTTGGTGCAGCAGGTGATTTGACTATTTCTCCTGCAAATGCTACTGTTGATAAGGCTGTCACCCTTACCTATACACCTCTTGCAAGTCAGACTTGGATGAAAAGCCAGCCTGTCTATATCTATACTTGCGTAGAGTTTAACTCTAATGGTGAATGGGAAAAGGAAAAGGCTGCATGGTCTCAATGTAATGTTCCTGCCTTGAAGTGCGTTCTTCAAAGTGACGGCACTTTGACTTATTCAATTTCAGACATTAAGTCTTATTTTAAGTTGTCTGATGCGGAGTTTGAGCAGGTTACAGGTTTGTTTGTCATTTTGAAGAATGACAAGTTCCAAACAACTGATAAATATGTAAAACTATTGAAGAATAATGCAAAGGCTGTAAAATTCACCGGTACTGTCAAGTTCTCTGTAACTGTTCCTGCGGGTACTGAAAAGGTTTTTGTTACAGGTACTTTTGGACCTGAAGGTTCTGACAAGTTCTGGAAACACGGAGACCCAAAATGTCAGTTGAAAAAAGTTTCTGACACAAAATTTGAAGGTACAATAACGGGTGTTCCTGAAAATCTTGAATACTTGTATGTTTGGGGTCCACGAAATGACCAGACGGAGTTCCGTTTGGGACATCGTCCGCTTGGAGGCAGAACAACAGTAAATGATATTGTTGAGTATTGGGGAGACATGACACTTACAGTTTCAGTTCCTAAAGGCACAAGAGAAATGTATGTCTCAGGTTCTTTCAATAATTGGGGCTTCAGCCGTATGATGGATGAGGGCAATAACTCTTGGACATTCCATGTTGCACCTTCAATGCTTCCAAAAAGCACCGATACTATAGAGTATAAATACTACTATAAGAATGATAAGGGTGCTGGAGAGAAGGGCGCCGTACATAAGGTTGCCTTTGAGGGGTTTGCCACTCAGTATGACGAAATTCGTTCATGGAAATGATATTTTAATTAACTTTTTATTAACTTTTTAAATTTTATTTTATTATGAAAAAGATTTTACTTTTTGTTGCTGCCGCTCTATTGGCAGTTAGTGCAAGCGCCACAGATATGTATCTTCGTGGTGATGTAAACGGTTGGGGTGCTACAGATGAATGGAAATTCACAACAACAGACGATGTTACATTCGTTCTTGAAAAGTCGTTCACTCTTACAGGTTCTTTCAAGTTTGCTGACGCTGATTGGTCAGAAGCTTGTAACTACGGTTCAGCGGGTGAGCCTGCTATTATCGGTACATTTGCTATTGCTGCAGGTTCACAAACTAATATTTCTCCAGCACAAGGTACTTCTTTGAGTGTAACAAAAATTACCGTAGATATTATGTCTGGAACTTGTACCATAGAGGGTGGCTCAGGTAAAGATGAATTTGATGTATCTAAAGATTATGAAATTAATTTCAATCAATATTTTGCAGATGAAACACAAAATATTTCTGATGCTATGGATTTCAAGGGTAATGGTAAATATGAGGTTACAGTTGTTCTTCAACAGCAAGAGTATGGTTGCAAGTTTGCTGATGCTAAATACAGCCCTATCAACTATGGTCATAATGGTAGTGAGAATACAAATATAACCTTGCCATACAGCCCGGCAAAAGGTGCTTCTGGTAATATTTGGTTTGATGAGGAGGCTTCAATGCCACAATATGGTTCAAGTTACAAAATTACTCTTACTATAGACAAGGATTGGAATGCAACCGCTACATTTGAAATTTCAACTGATGCTCCTACAGTAAAGGCAGCACAACCAGCACAATCTTGGGTTTGGATAAATGGCGTTATGACTAGAACACTTGAAGATGGTAGTGTTATTACTACTTCAGGTCAGTTTGTTAAGTAATCATATTTAATGCCAATAAAAAAACCGCTCCAAATTTTGGGGCGGTTTTTTTATTTATATGCGGTGGTGATTATACCTCCCATGCCAATGCACTTGCACCAAGAATGGCGGCGTCAGACTCTTTCAGTTGAGAGAACAGAACCTTAATCTTGTTTTTCCAGCGAGGCATAACATTCTTATTAAGGCTGTCAACCACAGGTTTCATAATAAAGTCTCCACTGCGTGTCAAGCCACCAAATAGTACAAAAGCCTCTGGTGATGAGAATGCCACAAAATCTGCAAGAGCGGCTCCAAGCATTGTGCCTGTAAAGTCAAAAATCTCTTTTGCAAGTTCATCGCCTTGATTTGCAGCCTCAAATACATCCTTTGAAGAAATTGATTCTGGCGGAATATTACGTAACAGACTCTTGCGGTCAGAAGTCTCAAGCATCTCACGTGCTGTACGTGCCACACCTGTAGCAGAGCAGTATGCCTCAAGACAGCCTGTTTTGCCACAACCGCAAAGCCTACCGTTCTGGCGTACCATAGTTACGTGTCCAAGTTCACCTGCATTGGCATCGTGTCCGTAAAGCAGATTACCATTAACTATAATGCCTGAGCCTACGCCTGTACCAAGTGTAATCATTATAAAATCCTTCATACCACGTGCCACACCGTATGTCATCTCTCCAAGCGCGGCTGCGTTGGCATCGTTGGTAAGTTTTACAGGAAGCTTGATAATCTTGCTCATCTCTTCAGCAAACGGAATAATCAGTTTACCGTTGCCACCCCAAGTAAGGTTTACAGTATTCTCAATGGTACCTTTATAAAAGTTAGCGTTAGGAGCACCTATACCTATGCCTCTTACCTGGCTCATTGAGTACTCCTTGTTTACAAGTTTTGTAACTGCATCACAAAGATTCTTGATGAACACCTTGTAGTCATCAGTATCGTTACTAACTATTGCTGTTTGGGTAAGAACATTACCACGGGCATCTACAAGCCCGATTTTTGCTGTTTGGCCACCTATATCGATGCCCACTACGTACGGTTTATCCATAATACTTAAAAATTAAAGTTGTTTGTTTTTATTTAGTTGTTTAACACCTTTTCTATACACTTTAAGAGCATATTTGCGTGCAAGTTTATTTTTTGGCCATAGCCTGTTCTGCATTTTCCACACAAAGGAGCCATAATTTATAATCCTTTTACCCCTATACACTCTTTGTACCACTGCCACTACCGCAGTGTATGGAACTTTCTCTTTAACACCTATATTACCATCGCCGTAAAGCACCATATCTTCATCACCTAATTTTACAATTCTGTGCAGAATATACACCCCCTCTGACGGCTCCACAAGTGCTATCATACCTGTACGCAGACGGTGCGGCTTGCGTAGGGCAACCATATCCCCTGTACGCAGGAACGGAAGCATGCTGTCTCCCTTAACCACAACCTTAACTTCAGGTTTCTCTTTCAGCATCTCCTTTACGCTGGCAAACAATATGTCATTACGGATTATCATTGGTGATTTAGTGTCATTGTACTATATGATAGTTGTGCGGCGGCATCATCGGGTAAGCACTCTAAATAATATATAGGTGTAGTGCTTACAATATCAGACAGAGTGGTACACAAGTCATTCATACAAGCCTCACTCCAAGGTAATTTTGAGCAGGAGGAATAGAGCAATGCAAATGCCTTAGCCCCTGTTCTACGCTCTATTTTATTATAAGGTGCCTGTGCCAGGCGGGCTATACCGCCCACCTTATAGCGTTCATTCTTATAAACAGCCCCTTTGCCGCTCCACGGAGAGCCATAAACAACAGTCTCACCATTCTCAAATTTAAGCACCGGATTGTCATCGTTCAGAATATCGGCATTCTTAATGTTCTTTAGCCACAGACGGCAGTGAGTACTCTTACCTGTACCACTTTTACCTAAAAACAGATAAGCCTTTCCTTCCAATACAGCCACCGATGCGTGTATCATAAGTGATTTTCTGTCAATGGTGGCAAACGTGAATGATAGCATCAGCATATTGTTAAGCACATCCTTGCAGATATGCTCTGCACTCATATTTGTTCTGTACTCCTTAAAATCCTTGTCAAATTCCAATAAATAGTTGTTTCCTGATGCTATATCAGTGAATTTTATGCAAAATACGCTTTCACTTTCAAAAATTGCAAAATCGTACTCATCAGACTTGTAAATCTCCCTGCCAAACAACTTTATATCACACCCCAAAAGCAGGCTAAAATCGGCACTTTTTGCATTTTCTGCTATAAACGGACGCAAATTTTCCATAGAACTCAATGTTTCAGGCATAACATTCAGCCTTATAGTAAATTCAGCGATATTAAAGTACGAATCCTGCATATTTTTGGAAAATCATATAAACATTGCCATATATAATGCAAATATACAAAAAAATATCTGTAGTCCTATGGGGAGTCGAACCCCAATCAAAAGAACCGGAATCTTTTATTCTATCCATTGAACTATAGGACCAAATTAGTTGACAGTTGATAGTTGACAGTTGACAGTTGTCGGATTGAGTTCATTGTCCACTGTCCACTATCCACTGTCAACTATAATAACGGCATTCCCGCTTCCTTGCACTTGCTTCGCATCTCATCAGGCCAAATGCTGGACTGAATCTCACCTACATGGGCTTTGTGCAGCAGGAACATACATAGTCTTGATTGTCCTATGCCGCCACCTATTGTAAGTGGAAGTTTCCCATTTACAAGTTGTTGATGGTATAGATATTTAAGTCGTTCCTCTTTATTTGATATTGAAAGTTGCCTTAGCATAGACTCTTTATCAACCCTAATTCCCATGCTTGACAGTTCAAGAGCCTGACCCAGTACAGGATTCCAAACAAGCATATCGCCGTTCAATGCCCAATCATCATAGTCAGGGGCACGTCCGTCATGCTTTTCACCGTTAGAAAGTTCACCACCTATGCACATAATGAATACCGCTCCGTATTTCTTAGTGATTAGGTTCTCTCTCTCTTTTGCTGTCTTGTCAGGATACAAATCAAGCAACTCCTGTGAGGTTATGAAATGGATTTCTGACGGCAATTGCGGCTTTATTCCAGGAAAACGCTCGCTGACAGCATATTCCGCTTTAATAATGGTTGAATATATGCGTGTAACAATGTTTTTCAGAAAATCAATGGTGCGGTCTTCTCTCTCTATTACCAATTCCCAATCCCATTGGTCAACATATAATGAATGAATGTTATCCAACTCCTCATCGGCACGAATGGCATTCATATCTGTGTATATGCCAAAGTGAGGCTTTGTACCGTATTCTGCAAGCATTATGCGTTTCCACTTGGCAAGTGAGTGTACCACCTCTGCCTCCGCTTCATTCATATCCTTGATTTTGAATGTTACAGGGCGTTCAATGCCGTTAAGGTCATCATTTATGCCTGTGCCTTTTAGTACAAAGAGTGGTGCGGTTACTCTGCGTAATCTTAACTCCGATGCAAAATTGCGTTCAAAAAAGTCTTTCAAAAACTTTATTGCAATCTCTGTCTGCTCTACATCAAGCGGAGAGTTGTAATTCTTTGGGATTATTAGGTTCATAATATATTTTAGTTGACAGTTGACAGTTGACAGTTGACAGTGAGAACACTTTTTAATTGTCCACTGTCCACTCTCCACTGTCCACTTTTAAATGATGCTTTGTATTTTCTGTGCAATATGATTCGCCTTCTCCATTGTTGACGCTTCTGAGTAGATGCGGATAATAGGTTCTGTGTTTGACTTACGCAGATGTACCCAACTGTCTGCAAAATCTATTTTAACGCCATCAATGTCATTAATCTGCTCATTTTTATAGACTTCCTTGATTTTTGCAAGTATGGCATCAACATTTGTTGAAGGCTCTAAGTCTATACGGTTCTTGGCTATAAAGTATTGAGGATAGGTTGCCCTTAACTCAGACACTTTCATTTTTTTGTGTGCCAAATGACTAAGGAATAGGGCAATACCAACAAGAGCATCACGTCCATAATGGCTTTCAGGGTAGATAACGCCTCCGTTGCCCTCGCCACCAATAACGGCATTGGTCTCTTTCATTTTGGTAACAACATTAACCTCACCAACTGCCGCTGCGTTATATTTGCCTCCGTAAAGGTTAGTAACGTCTCTCAATGCTCTTGTAGAACTTAAGTTTGACACGGTGTTGCCTGGAGTGTGGCTTAAAACATAGTCTGCCACGGTTACTAAAGTGTATTCCTCTCCATACATCTTGCCGTCCTCACAAATAAAGGCAAGACGGTCAACATCGGGGTCAACAACAAAGGCAACATCATAGCCACCACCTTTCATAAGATTCATAATATCTCCAAGGTTCTTTTCAAGTGGCTCCGGGTTATGCTGAAAATCTCCTGTAGGCTCTCCGTAAAGGGTTTTGACTGTCTTAACTCCAAGACGCTCAAGCAGTTTTGGAAGTATAACGCCACCCACAGAGTTTACTGTGTCAAGTGCCACCTTAAAGTTTGCATTCTTAATGGCTTCAACATCTACAAGTTTAAGGTTCAACACATTCTCAATATGTTTGTCAGTGTAGTCTTTCTCTGTAACCTTTCCAAGTTCTGTTACCTCTGCAAATACGAAGTCATCTTTTTCTGCTATTTTTAATACCTCTTCGCCCTCTGCTTTGTTAAGAAATTCTCCGTTTTGATTAAGCAGTTTGAGAGCATTCCATTGTTTTGGATTATGGCTTGCAGTAAGTATGATACCGCCGGCAGCACCCTCCATAGTAACTGCAAGTTCTGTGGTAGGGGTGGAAGCCAAACCTATATCTGTAACATCAAACCCCATAGACTGCAATGTGCCTACTACAAGTTTCTGCACCATTGAGCCTGACATACGGGCATCTCTGCCTACAACTATTGTGTTTGAACCGTTTGTGGATATTTTGCGTATAAGGGTGGAGTAGGCGGCTGTAAACTTTACTATATCTACCGGACTTAGTCCTTCTCCAACAGAACCTCCTATGGTTCCTCTAATTCCTGAAATTGATTTAATTAATGACATATTCTAAATTTAATTTGTTACTGTGAAATCCAACACTTTAACAACCAACGATATAACCGCCTGTTGCTGTTCTTGTGGACCTATTGGTGATTCAATTATATATGTTGCCTGACAATCATGTCTCATAAACGGCATGCAGTCATTCCAACCCTGGGAAGGAACTATGCCACCAGGAGTATAAACAAATTGCAACCCTTCACGACTTTCTGTTGGGTTTGTATTATCTCCTGTCAAGTTGCCATCAAGATCATACGTTTTCCAACGCATTATAATTGTATTTCCTATGGCAGGTTGTCTGTTTGCCAAATTAATGGCATCGATTCTTACGTATGCACCTCTGAATGTCTTATAATAGACTTTTTCAGGCCAAGGTCCGTCAATTTTTATCAATTCAAGAGAATCATTGACCCCCTCCTTAATAATAAGGTTGTTATTTGATATAAATGATGATAACTTGGCTTTCTCCTTTTTCCTGTTCTCAGCATACGAGTTTGCCTTACACGATGCTAATAACAGCACCGCCGAAAAAAGCAATAATGTAATATACTTTAGTCCTTTCATAAATTCATTTGTAAACTTAGTTTTTTCTCGTTCCTAGTAACAGTCTCCTTTGTTAAAACTTCGTTTTAACCATGTTACTTCGTCATTCGGCATAACTCAAGTAAACTTGGTTCTGCTCTCATTCCTAGTAACAGTCTCATTTCTCATTTTCTTTTAACTATCTTCACTCTATAAAGTATTGGTGTCATAGGTGTTATGCACCCTCCGTCTCCGCTTACTCCCCACGCAAGATTGTATGGTATTATTATTTCAAATTCATCACCCACATGTTTCCCTACAATTGCCATGTCAAGCCCCGTTTCAACCTCTCTTTTGCCAACGGTAAATGTCTTTGCCTTTCCGTTTGTGCTTTGACTGCATATTGTGCCGTCAAGCAGTTCAAGACTATATGCCACCGATACCCTGTCGCCATTCTTAATAGTTGACAGTTGACAGTTGACAGTGAAAGATCTCTCGCTTCGCTCGAGATGACGGGATGGAGTCATTGTCCACTGTCCACTCTCCACTGTCCACTCTCCACTGTCCACTTTATAATAGTATCCATCTTCGGTTTGGGTGAATCCACCAACGCTGTCAATGTACGCCTCAATCTCCATTCTTTCATCTTCAATACAGAGACGGTTGTAATCTAAAAGATTCTCTGCAATGGTGTCCGCTTCAGCCCTATTTGCCGGCAACTGCGGGTTTGTTCTGCAACAGGCAGTCAGTAATGTCAATAATATCAGTAATGTCAGTAATTTATTCATTATCTGATATTTGCAATACTCATAATATCTCCAAACACGCCAGCCGCCGTAACACTTGCACCTGCACCGTAACCTTTAATAATCATAGGGTCATTAAAGTATCGCTCTGTTTGAATCATAACAATGTTATTGCTGCCTTCCAAATCGTAGAACGGATGGGTGGAATCAACAGCCTGCAAACCTACAGAGCATTCACCCTCCTTCATTGTTGCAACAAAACGGTACTTCTTGTTGTCCTTTTCAAGAGCCTTGCGTTTCTGCTCAAATTCAGCATCAAGTTCAGGTATGTTTTTCCAGAAATCTTCAAGAGAACCTTCAAAATACTTGTCAGGAACAAACAGATTCTTCTTAACATCGGCTTGCTCAACCTTGTAACCGCTTTCACGGGCAAGAATTACAAGTTTACGTATAACATCTGTTCCGCTTAGGTCAATTCTTGGGTCAGGTTCTGAAAATCTTGCCTCTTTTGCCATTTGAATTGACTTGGAGAAAGTAATGTCCTTGCTTATAGTGTTGAAAATAAAGTTAAGTGTACCTGATAGTACAGCCTCAATCTTAAGAATGCGGTCACCGCTGTTAATAAGGCTGTTCATTGTGTTGATGATAGGCAGACCTGCACCAACATTGGTCTCAAACAGATACTTAATGCCTTTTCTTCTTGCAGTCTCCTTCAGATTCTCATAAACGGAATAAGGCCCCGATGCGGCAATCTTATTTGCGGCAACTACTGATATGTTGTTGTTTATCAGGTCAGTATAGAGCGATGCAATTGCAGCGCTTGCCGTACAGTCAACAAATACTGAATTAAACAGGTTCATGTCAATAATGGTCTGTTTAATCTGCTCAGGAGTTGTAGGCTTGCCGTTTTTCTGAACCTCATCCTTATATGTCTTAAGGTCAATGCCGTTAGCATTGAAAATGGAGCCGTTGATATCAGTGATACCAACAACATTAAGTTTGACACTGTTCTGTTTAAGAATTTTCTCTTGTTGATGTTCAATCTGCTCCAACAGACTGCCACCAACAGTTCCTGTTCCAACTTGGAATATGTTTAATACCTGGTAATCTGCCAGGAAAAATGAATCATGTAACACGTTTAATGCTTTTTGAAGGTATTGTCCTGTTATTACAAATGAAATATTAGTCTCCGATGCGCCCTGAGCACATGCTATTATGTTTATACCGCTTCTGCCAAGAGTGTTGAACAGTTTGCCGGCAAGACCGGTGTTGAATCTCATGTTCTCACCTACAATGGCAACCGTTGCAAGGTCTTTTTGAGAGGTTATTGACCAAATTTCCCCCCTCTCAAGTTCTCCCTTAAATTCATTTGAGAGAGCCTTTACTGCGGCATCCGCCTCTGAATTTCTAATGGCAAAGGTGGTTGAGTTCTCTGATGACGCTTGAGAGATAAGGAACACGCTGATTCCCTCATCGGCAAGGGCCTTGAAAGTTCTTGAACTTATACCAAGCACACCAACCATACCCATACCTTGAAGTGTTATAAGGCATGTATCGTTGATTGAAGAGATACCTTTTATAGCCTTTCCTTCAGGATTTTTTATGCTTGAAATTCTTGTACCTCTGTTTTTAGGGTTATTTGTATTCTTAATGAAAATAGGAATATTACGCTCATACACAGGATAAATGGTAGGAGGGTAGAGTACCTTTGCTCCAAAATTTGAGAGTTCCATTGCCTCAATATATGAGAGTTCCTCAATGGTGTATGCGTTTGGCACAAGTTTAGGGTCAGCGGTCATGAAACCGTCAACATCTGTCCAAATTTCAAGGGCTTCAGCGTCAAGCGCTCCTGCAATTATGGCTGCTGTGTAGTCCGAACCGCCTCTTCCAAGGTTTGTACAGGCTCCGCTTTTTACGTCCGATGCTATAAATCCTCCCAAAACACTTACTTTTGGTAAAGTTCCAAAAGCATTCTTAATGTTTTGATATGTTACTGACTTGTCAAGTATCGTTTTTTTGTGATATTCTGTTGTCTTAATCAGGTCAGGTGAGTTAAAATGCTTTGCACCAAGAACATAAGCAATGAACAGAGAACTCATCTTTTCTCCGTAACTTACAACTGTACGTAATGTTTCAGTGGACAGTTGCTTTGTTTTGAATATGTTTTCATATATAGCCTTTAACTCTGAAAAATATTTTTCCAGACCTTTTAATGCCTCATTTACACTCTGTTTTGGAGTTACGGCTGTGGCTGTTGCAGTGTGGCGTTGTGTCAACTCTGTGAAAAGGGTTGTGTATGTGGCATCACCTTTGGCTGCTGTCTCAGCAGTCTTGATGAGCATATCTGTTACTCCGCTCATAGCGGAAACTACAACAATGGCTTCAGTGCCAACGCTCTCAACAATATCCTTGACTTTAAGGATATTTTCTGCGGAACCTACTGACGTTCCTCCAAATTTTAATACTTTCATTTTTTATTAATTATTTGCTTCAAACAACGCTAATCGCTTATCAAGTTCTTCATATTGATGGTCTTCAATAAATGAAGTGCAAGCCCTGAGTCCTTCCTGTTCACTGCCTGTTGTGGAAAGTGAAATGGCGGAAACTCCGTAATACATCAACTCCTTTATAAGTTGTCCTGATGTCATACCTTTATATCCTATGGTAAAGTAGAATCCGTCCGCCACTTTTGTGTCCATATCCATGTCATAAACAATATGGAATCCGTGTTTGACAAATATTTCCTTCAGTTTTCTTGCTCTTTCACCATATACCTTAACTTCATTCAGGAAGTTATATTTGCCGTCATTTGCCGCTTTCAACATTGCGGCAAGGGCATATTGTGCTGAATGGCTTGTGCCGCTTGACATGGCATATAAGACTCTATGAACAAAAACAGTACCGAATGTGCCGCCACCGTATCGTTTGGTCAAACCTGGATATTTGCGGTGATAAAGACTATTTGTCATACATACAACACCTATACGTTCACCTGCATAACTAAATGCTTTTGAGCCACTTATAAGCATTGCACAGTTGTCGGTGTATTTAGATACTGACGGTTGGAAAGGTGCTTTGCCCGGTACACTCAAGTCCTTTCTGAAATCCATTGCAAAGTAGGCAAGGTCTTCAAACACTATTACATCGTATGTGTTGGCAAGTTCACCTATGATTTTTAACTCCTCATCTCTCAGGCATACCCATGACGGATTGTTAGGGTTGCTGTAAACAATTGCGGCAATGTCTCCAACTTTCAGGAACTCTTCAAGTTTACCCCTCAGTTTATCTCCTCTATATGAATATACGTCAAATGTCTTGTATTTGGCACCCATTACCTGTATCTGCATTTTTTGAACAGGAAACCCTGGGTCAATGAAAAGAATGGTGTCTTTACCTTCAACGCATTGTGAAGCGGTAAGGAAAGAGGCAAAAGTACCTTGCATTGAGCCTGTTACAGGAACGCAACTCTCAGGACTTACGGTTGTGTCAATAAAAAGTTTTACAAATCGTGCAGCCTCCTGTTTCAGTTCCGCAATTCCGTTAATGTCAGGGTAAAGTCTAGCAATCCCTTTACTTAGTGCGTTTATTTGGGCTTCAACGCCTATTTTTGAAGGCGGAAGACCGGGAACACCCATTTCCATCTTTATAAATTCAACACCTGATTTCTTTTCTGCAAGTGCCGCTATAGCCTTCACTTCACGAATTGTGGCATTTGAGAAATCCTTGATTCCAAATTCCTCTATGGTGCTGTCTATTAATTCTCTATCTATCGGAGTGTTTTTCATTCTTCAAAATAATTTTCTTAAATCCTTAACTCTGACCGCCTTTCCTCCTTCTGCTGAAGGTAGTGAACCTTTGTATACAAGTTTTACTTTTGGTGTAATAAGTATTTCGTCCTTAAGTTTGTGGGTGATGTCTGTAACCAAATTTTTAAGGTCTACAACATTGTCAGAGTCAAGTTCGCTAAGTTCAACCTCAACAGTCATTTCATCATTGTTGTTGACTGTCTCCAATGTTATAAGGAAATTACTGCCCAACTCTTTGTATCCCATAAGAATCTTCTCTATTTGGATAGGGAAGATGTTTACACCTTTCAGTATCATCATGTCATCGCTACGTCCTTGAAAACGTGCCAAACGGCGATGCGTACGTCCGCAAGGGCAGTTGCCTGAAATAATGCGTGTAAGGTCTCTTGTTCTATAACGTATTAGAGGCATTGCCTCACGGTTAAGAGTTGTCAGTACAAGTTCTCCAATCTCTCCATCAGGTACTGGTTGAAGTGTTACAGGGTCAACAATCTCAACTATTACATTGTCCTCCCAAATATGCATTCCGTTCTGCTCTTTGCATTCAAATGCAACACCAGGACCACACATTTCACTCATACCGAATGAGTTGTATGCCTTAACGCCAAGCAACTCTTCAATACGTTTGCGTTGCTCTTCAGTATGAGGCTCCGCTCCTATGGCAAGAATCCTTATTTTAAGGTCTTTTCTTGGGTCAACACCCTCTTCTGCCATAACTTCCGCCAATCTGGTGGCGTATGAAGGTATTATGTGTACAACTGTTGTGCCAAAATCCTTCATGAACTTTATCTGGCGTTTGCTGTTACCCGCCGCGGCAGGAACAGTAAGGCATCCTAGTTTTTCCGCTCCATATTGGAATCCAAGTCCACCTGTAAACATTCCGTAACCTGATGTGTTTTGGAATACATCAGTGTCTCTTACCCCCACCATATATAGGTTGCGTGCCACAAGTTCAGCCCAAGCGTCAATGTCATTCCTGCTATGCAGAACAACTGTAGGGTTGCCCGTTGTTCCGCTTGAAGAGTGTACTCTGATACAATCTTTTAATGGTATCGCCGCCATGCCAAACGGATAATTGTTACGCAAATCATCCTTTGTTGTGAATGGCAGTTTTGTTATGTCGTCCACACTCTTAATGTCTGATGCAGAGATGCCCATTGATTTGAACTTCTCTTGATAGAACTTTACGTTCATGGCATTTAGCAATGTCTTATGCAGACGCTCATTCTGTAAACGCCTTAAATTATCTCTGCTAATGATTTCAACCGGATTATAATGCTGACTCTCCATAATTAACAAATAAATCTTACAAAGATACAAAAAATATATGATACAACACACCAAAAATGCATATCATTTGAGAAAAATGAAAAAAATCAATGGAAATTATTAATACACAGTATTTTTTATTAACTTTGCAGTTTACAATGTAGAGATTGTTTTTTGAAAAAGAATATGGATACAACTAATGAAAAGGAATTGTCACTTGCTGAAATTGTAGAGCAATTAAAGACAGCAGTTGATGCGGAAAATGCAAAGGAACTTGTAGCACAGTTGAAATCTCAGTACTACAAGCGTCAGAGTGCCGTTTTGGAACAGATGAAGCAGGCTTGGGTAGAGGCAGGTAATCAGATAGATACATTTGCCCACACATTTGCTGAGGAGGCTGAGTTTAAGTCAGTGCTGCAAGCGTACAAGCAGAAAAGGGCAGAGGAGATAAAGGTTCTTGAGGCTCAGCAGGAGCGTGCGTATCAACTGAAAAAGGATATTTTGGATAAACTATCATCGCTTATTGAGGGTAATGATGATGTTGATAAGATATTCTCTGAAGTAAGAAAGTTGCAGAATGATTGGAAAGAGGCAGGAGAAGTGGCTCAAAGCAAATATAATGAGATAATAAAGAGATATCAGACTCTGATGACACAGTTTTATGATGATTTGAAGATAAGCAATGAACTGCGTGACTATGACTTTAAGAAGAATCTTGAAATTAAGACAAGACTTTGTGAGGCTGCTGAAAAGCTGATTGAGGAAAAACATATAAATGACGCATTCCAAAAGTTGCAGAAACTGCATGAAGAGTGGCGTGAGACAGGTCCTGTGGCAAAAGAATTGAGAGATGAGCTGTGGAACAGGTTTAAGGCTTCAAGTGATGTAATCAATCATAAACATGCTGATTTCTATCAAGCCAAGAAAGTGGAGGAAGAGGCTAATCTTGCAAAGAAAGTTGCTATATGTGAGGCAGTTGAGGCTATTGAATATCTGAAGGCAAAATCATTTAAGACATGGGATGACATTTCATCAAAAGTAATTGCCTTGCAAGAGGATTGGAAGAAGACAGGTTTTGCCCCTAAAAAGGACAATACAAAAATTTATGAGCGTTTCCGTTCCACCTGCGATGCTATATTCAAAGCAAAAAATGAATTTTACAAAACAACAAAAGAGTCCTTATCTTCAAATTTGGAGAAGAAAAAGGCACTTGTCGCTCAGGCTGAGGCATTGAAAGAGAGTAAGGAGTGGAAAGAGGCAACTGAAAAGTTCATAAAACTGCAAAAAGAGTGGAAGGAGATAGGTCCTGTGTCAAAAAGGGCAAGCGAGCAGGTTTGGAAAAGTTTCAAAGATGCCTGTGACTATTTCTTTGAGCAAAAGAAAACAGCACTTGAGGGTACTGTATCGGTAGGAAAATCAATTGAAAAACTAAGACGCTCATTTGAGAAACTGAATTCTGACATAATTACAAGGGAAAACAATATTGAGTTCCTTAATTTTGGTGCTAAGGAGCAAAGCCCTCTTGTTAAGCAGATGCAGGCTCAGATAGACAAGATGAAGAAAGAGAAGGAGGAACTGAGACAGAAGTTGGTTGAGATGGAAAGAAAAATGAGAAATGAGACCGTTACTAGGAATGAGAGCAGAACTAAGTTTACTTGAGTTATGCCGAATGACGAAGTAACATGGTTAAAACGAAGTTTTAACAAATGAGAAAGGAGAGAGAAGAAAGTAATGTACATAGAACTCGCAGGTCTGTTGTAAAGCACGCTGATGACGGAAGTGTGCGCCTTAACAAGTTTTTGGCAAACGCAGGGTTATGCTCAAGACGTGAGGCGGATACTCTTATTGCCGCCGGGGTGGTCAGAATAAACGGAAAGGTTGTTACAGAACTTGGCACTAAGGTTATGCCTGACGATACGGTATATTTTCATGACCAACTCATAAAGTCACAAAAGAAGATATACATTCTTTTGAACAAGCCTAAAAATTGCGTTACCACAGTTGTTGACCCGCATGGCAGAGTTACCGTAATGGATATTATTGCAGGTGCTTGTAAGGAGAGGGTGTACCCGGTAGGCAGGCTTGACAGAAATACAATGGGTGTGCTGTTGCTTACAAATGACGGTGAATTGACCACAAAACTTACTCACCCTAAGTTTGAGAAGAAGAAGATTTATGAGGTTACACTTGAAAAGCCTCTTACACAGGAACACTACGATGCCATTCTTGCAGGCATAGAGTTGGAGGACGGACCAATTCAGGCAGATGCCCTTGAGTTTGTTCCTGACACAAAGCACAAGACGCTTGGAATTGAGATTCATTCTGGCAGAAATAGGATTGTACGCCGTATTTTTGAACATTTCGGCTATGAGATAGAGAAACTTGACAGGGTTTATTTTGCAGGACTTACAAAATATAAACTGCCTCGCGGACGATGGCGTTTCCTTACAGAGGAAGAGGTTGCGATGCTGAAAATGGGTTCCTATGAATAAAAAGGCATTGGTGGTATTTAGTGGAGGGCAGGATTCTACAACGTGTCTGTTTTGGGCATTGAAGAATTTTGATTATGTTGAGGCGGTTACTTTTGACTATGGTCAGAGGCATAAGGCTGAAATAGAGTGTGCTGCCGCTATTGCACATGATTTAGGTGTGAAACACCATATTCTTGATATGGGACTGCTTTCACAACTTGCACCAAATTCACTTACCAGAAATGAGATTAAGGTTGATGAGAAAATTCCTGACGGAGCATCGGTGCCAAATTCATACGTAGAGGGCAGAAATATGCTCTTTCTTACGTTTGCCGCAGTGCTTGCCAAGGTTAACGGAATAAACAACTTGGTTACAGGTGTTTGTGAAACTGATTTCAGCGGATACCCTGATTGCAGGGATGTTTTTGTGAAGTCATTGAATGTAACCTTGAATCTTGCAATGGATTATAATTTTGTAGTTCATACACCGTTAATGTGGCTGACAAAGGCACAGACATGGGAATTGGCAGATAAAATGGGTAAGTTGGAATATGTTAGAGAGAATACACTGACTTGTTATAACGGAATAAAGGGTGACGGATGCGGGCATTGCCCGGCATGCACTCTAAGAAACAGAGGATTAAGTGAGTACTTAAATAGTGGACAATGGAGAGTGGACAGTGGACAATGACCTCAATCCGTCATCTCGAGCGAAGCGAGAGATCTTTCACTATCAACTATCAACTATAAATAACATGATACTAGGAAAATCTACAGAATACCCAAAGGATTACGCACCACAGGTGTTGGAGGCGTTTGAGAATAAGCACAAAGGCAATGATTACTTTGTTAAATTCAATTGCCCTGAGTTTACATCGTTGTGTCCTATTACATCGCAACCTGATTTTGCCACGATATATGTAAGTTACATTCCTGATGAAAAATTGGTTGAAAGCAAGTCTATGAAACTATACCTTTTTAGTTTTAGAAATGTAGGTGAGTTTCATGAGAATTGTATCAACACCATTATGAAGGACTTAGTCAACTTGCTTAATCCTAAATATATTGAGGTTTGGGGAAAATTTATGCCAAGGGGTGGTATAAGTATTGACCCGTATTGCAATTACGGCAAGCCTGGAACAAAATATGAACAGATGGCGTTTTATAGGTTGCAAAACCACGATATGAACCCTGAAACGGTTGACAACCGATAGGTTTGGGGGAGAGCCTCATCCCGGACTCGAACCGGGGACCTACTCATTACGAATGAGTTGCTCTACCAACTGAGCTAATGGGGCGGTAAAATTTTTGCAGTGCAAATTTACAACTTTTCTGATTTTTAGAAACTATTTTGTAATAAAAAATAAATAGTTGTTCAGATATTTTAATTTTATAATACAAAAAAGTTGTATCATAAAATTATTTATTACTTTTGCCTCCGAATTAACAAACACACTTTTAAATTTTTATAAAAATGCAAAACGTTGGTGCAAATGCTGGTCTTGTATGGCAAGCGCTTAATGCAGCAGGAGCTGCTCTTGAAGTAAAGCAAATTAAGAAGGCTACAAAGCTTTCAGATAAAGAGGCTTATGCCGCTTTTGGTTGGTTGCTTCGTGAAGGTAAGATTTCTGTAGAAGAGAAAGAGAAGGAAGTTTTTGTTTCTCTTAACTAATAAACAGTCTTTTTATAGAAAAGGTGGTGAATTTGATTTCACCACCTTTTTTATTTTTATTCTTTGTCACCTATCCGGTATCCTATATTCAGTACGTATGAGACTGAACGAATCAAATACATTGTTACTAAAGGATATACTGCTGTGTTGAACACTTGTTCTGTAATGGTATGACCTAATAGGAACAGTACCAATACAACACTTACAGCCACATAGTAGAAAAATTCAAATTTTCTTGTCTTTTTGAAAATAAGAAATGCTATAGGTACGCACATCAATGGATTTAACCAAACAATATTGAAGTTTGCGTAAGTGAACGGATGTTTTGAGAACAGTATAAGAAATAGAATGACGCAACCGAACAATGCGTTTGCTCCAAATATAATGGCATCAAACCATCTGATTTTTATATGCTTCCAAATACAATACATTGATAGACAGAATGTTAGAACGCACAAAATAATAAATAGTACCAATGGTGATATCCATGGAGCGGGATTTTCAAGCGTTTGCTCTGCCACAACATTTATTTTTGAAACAAGATTAACGGTGGTGTCATCTTTTTTGACGGTGGTCTGATTAATGGTTGCTCCCAAAATTTCAGGTAGGAACATTTTTTCGTATGCCGTTGCCTCTCTGTCCATACCTCTGCCCAAACATAGGTCAAAACCAAACTGACTCCAAGGTGAGGTTGTTGTGTATAATTTTACGGCATCGCGGAATGAGAGAGTTCCTGTAATGTCAGGGAATGTTTTTTCTCCCGTAACGTTCTGGTCAATTACATCACGCAATTTTGTGGCACAGTTATTGAAAATGAAGTTGTATCGGTATGTTTTGTTTTCAGGTTGAATGTTGTCCATAAGATAGAGCAGTATCTTCTCCTTCTCTTCTTGTGTCAGATTGAAAACGCTCTCTTTCACTCCTGAGCCTCTGATAATGTATTCAGCAAGAAATGCCTCTGTAGGACACATTCCAACTTCATAATCTGTCTTGCCTCTTACAAACCTATAAACAAAATCATCTTGGTTAAAATCAAAAAGCCCATAGTTGAAAACTATGTCAATTCCTCTCTCCTTGTCTGTTACTCTTATGCCTGAATGTCCGAATAGTTCATAAATTTCGGTGCCTGGAGAACATGTGAAAAGAGAAATTTGCGCACTGTCACTAAGTATCTGTGTATCTTGAGAAAATGTTGACACACTGAATAAAAGCAACAAGATAGTGAATAGTGTGGATTTTAAAGTCTTTTTCATAAATGATTTTATAATAGGTTGCTTGCAAGTTCTGATAAGAAACTTCTTTCTCCTTTAACAAGATTAATATGGGCAAACACCTCTTGCCCACGCATCTTGTCAATTGTATAGACAAGTCCGTTTGACAGCATATCAAGATACGGTTGGTCTATTTGCTGTACATCGCCCGTGAAAACCACCTTTGTATTTTCACCTGCACGTGTAATTATAGTCTTAACTTCATGAGGTGTAAGGTTTTGTGCCTCATCTACAATTATGTATGCGTTACTCAAGCTTCTGCCTCTTATGTATGCAAGGGCTTCTATTACAAGTTGCCCCGATGCCCGCATGTCCATAATTGCAAGGTTCTCCCTGCTGTCGCTGCCAAACTGATTTTTAATTACACTTAAATTGTCAAACAGAGGCTGCATATATGGAGTTATCTTCTCTTTTTCTGTACCAGGAAGAAATCCCAAATCCTTGTTTGCAAGGGCTACAATTGGTCTTGCCAAAAGAATCTGTTTATATTCATTACGCTTTTCAAGAGCGGCTGCAAGGGCAAGCAGCGTTTTTCCTGTGCCTGCCTTACCTGTAATACATACAAGTTTTATATTGTCATCAAGAAGGGCGTTCATTGCAAAAGCCTGCTCTGAGTTTCTTGGCTCAATACCCATGGCACGTTCTTTTGAAACCTTCACCACGGTGCCGTAAGAAGGATTGTACCTTGACATAATGGAGTTACGCTCACTCTTCAGTACAAAATATTGGTTTGGAATAATATCTTTTTGAAAAGCGAAACATGATAGAGGTACGCCTGCTGCAGTGCTGTACATTCTGTCAATTATAGCTCCGTCAATGCCTTCGTAAACTTCATGAGCCTTTTCAAAAATATCCTTGCTTGTTATTTTGTCATTGAAATAGTCTTCAGCAGGTATTTCAATGGCACGAGCCTTCATTCTTAAATTTATGTCCTTGGTAACAAGAATAGTCTTGTGTTTCTTGTCCTTAGTTGCCAGATAGTCTGTAAAAGCAAGAATCCTGTTATCAGGGATTTTTTCAATAAAGGCGTTCTGAACCCTTTCTGATGGTTCAACAGGAAGTGCTATAAATAATTTTCCAAGTCCCTCACCAAGTGTTGCACCTTTCTTAAAGAAGTCATTGTCAGAAATCTCATCCAATGCACGTGCAAATTGACGGGCGTTGTAGTTTATTTCATCGTTGCCTTTCTTGAACTTGTCAAGTTCCTCTAAAACAACAATAGGAATGTATATGTCATTCTCCTGAAAATTGTAGATGCATTTGTAATCGTGTAGTATTACATTGGTGTCAAGCACAAAATTTTTCTTTGCTCCCATAGGACTTACCTTTAGAAATTTAACTTTGTAAAGATATAAAAAATCAAAATAATTTGCAACTATTTTTTTTCACTATTAACTATTCACTATATTAAACAATTCCTCCAAAACCCATAAATGCCATTGCAAGAATGCCAGCTGTAATAAGTGCTATAGGAGTTCCTTGCATTGCCTTAGGAATGTCTGAAAATCTTAGTTGCTCACGAATACCTGCAAAAATGGTAAGGGCAAGCCCAAATCCTATTGCTGTTGATAGGGCAAACACCACGCTTTCAAGTAGTGTAAAGTCTTTTTGTATAACCATAATGGCAACACCCAAAATGGTACAGTTTGTGGTTATTAGCGGAAGAAATATTCCAAGTGCTCCGTATAGTGCAGGGGACAATTTTTTTAGAATAATTTCAACCATTTGTACAAGTGCCGCTATTACAAGAATATAGGCAAGAGTCTGCAGGAATGCAAGTCCAAGCGGGTCAAGAACATATTTTTGCAGTAAAAAAGTACATATAGTTGACAGAACCATTACAAATGCCACAGCCGCTGACATTCCAAGTGCTGTGTCAATTTTCTTAGATACACCCAAGAACGGGCAGATTCCTAAAAACTGTGCAAGTACAATGTTATTTACAAGTACTGCGGCGATGAAAATTAGTATGTAGTGAACCATAGTATATAAATATTAAAGGAGAAAGGAGAAAGGAAAAATTTATTTCTCATTTACAACTTCGTTGTGAATTTTATTTTTAATTGCAATCAATAACCCAAGTGTAATAAACGCTCCTGGAGCAAGAATAAACAGTATCATGCCGTAATCTAATGAATATACAGTACAGTTGAAAATCTTGCCCGTTCCAAGCAGCTCTCTGACGGCACCAAGCAGGGTAAGGGCAATGGTGAATCCAAGTCCTATTCCCAAACCGTCAAGTGCTGAATCAAAAACGTTGTTCTTTGCCGCAAACGCTTCCGCTCTTCCAAGCACAATACAGTTTACAACAATAAGTGGTATGAAAAGACCTAATGTTGCATACAGGGCAGGCATATACGCCTCCATACACAGTTGAACCACAGTTACAAACGATGCTATAATTATTACGTATGCAGGAATGTGGACTTTGTCAGGGATAAGGTTTCTTACCGCTGATATTGCCGCATTTGAACAAATAAGCACAAACATAGTTGCAATTCCCATACTCATACCGTTTATTGCACTTGTAGTTGTTCCTAAAGTAGGACACATTCCTAACATAAGAACAAATGTTGGGTTCTCTGTTATTAGTCCGTTGAGTATTATCTTTAATTTATTCATTTGAATTCTCCTTCCATTCCGTTTTTGTTGCACCGCTTACGCCGTCATGAACTGTATTTGTTGAATCAGTAACGGCAATGAATGTTTTGTTTGCATCATTAACTGATTTCAAGAAAGCCCTTGAAGTTATGGTGGCGGCTGTTATTCCGTCTACATTACCGCCATCTTTAGATACTGAATATGTGGTGTTTGCGTTTCCTCCAGGTATTGTTTTCTTAAACCATTCGCCCGCTTTTGCTCCAAGTCCGGGGGTCTCCTGATGCTCAAGTATTGCGTAATCATTAATTACACCGTCTGCCGTGTATCCAATCATAACTTTTATAGGTCCGCCATAACCTGCGCCTTCAGCAGTTATTGCATACCCTGCAATGTCAGAATCGTTGTAGGCGATTATCACAGGAATATTATTTACAATAGTGTCCTGTAGCAATGTAAAAGGCGGAAGTATAGACTTTACACTGTTTTCAAAACTCAGTTTTTTGGATTGTTCAATAGGCTCTTTTGTAAGATTATAAACAAGTGCCAATACACCTCCTGAAATCATTGAGATAAGCACCAATGACAGAACCATAGGCCAAAATGTATCTTTTGCTTTACTCATAATTTTGAAAACTGTTTAGGTCTGACATAATGGTTTATAAGTGGTGTTACACCATTCATAATAAGTATGGCAAATGACATGCCTTCAGGGTAGTTGCCCCAGTTTCTTATGACAACCGTTATAATGCCAATCAGAATGCCATATAATAGTTGTCCGCAATGTGTCATTGGTGAAGTGGAGTAGTCAGTTGCCATATAAATGGCACCAAGCATAAGACCGCCTGAAAGAATGTGTGTAAGAGGGTCAGTGTATATGTCAGGATTTACATGGTAAAGAATACCTGTAAATAATGCTACTGTAACTATAATGCTTACAGGAATGTGCCAACTGATGGTTTTTGTGCATAGCAGATAGATGAACCCGATAAGCAGGGCAATGGCACAAACCTCACCCATACTGCCGCCTGTATTACCTAAGAACATTTGCAGGTGAGAAGGCATCGCACCTCCAAGTTCCTTCATTGCAGAAAGCGGAGTGGCTCCTGTCTCAGCATCCAAATAATGGAGGTTAAATGGTATCGGCCTGGGCCAGGTGGTCATTTCGGCAGGAAATGAAATAAGCAGGAATACACGCCCTACAAGTGCAGGGTTGAACGGATTGCAACCCAAACCGCCGAATGCCATTTTGCCTATTCCTATAGCAAATGCCGCACCAAGAATAATTATCCACCAAGGCAGGTTTGACGGCAAGTTGAATGCCAACAGAAGACCTGTAAGAATGGCTGAACAGTCAGATATTGTAGGCTCCCTTTTCAAAAGGAACTTAGTAATCAGATACTCAAAAAGCACACAGGAAGCAATGCTGATAAGACTTACAATCAATGCTCCTATTCCAAAATAATACAACGATGCCAGATATGCAGGAACCAAGGCTATTATTACATTAAGCATTGTTCTGCTTACACTGCCTTGTGCGTGCGTATGTGGGGAAGGAGAGATATACATTGTTTAATCGTTTAATCGTTTAATCGATTCACCGGTTCACCGGTTCACCAATTTGTTATTTATTGTTTCTGGACTTCATTATTGACATTACTTGTGCTTTGCCAAGGCGTACATAATCAAGTAGCGGACGATTACTTGGACAAGAGAATGCACAGCAACCGCACTCAATACAATCAAATATAGCGTGGGCTTCAGCCTCGTCATACATTTTAAGTTTGCTCATTTTTGAAAGCAGATAAGGCTCAAGTCCCATAGGGCAAGCCTCAACACATTTTCCGCAACGCATACAGTTTGCCTCTTTGCCCCTTACTGACTCCTTTTCATCAAGCATTACAACAGCCGATGTGCGTTTGTTGGCAGGAGTGTTCACACTTATCATAGAGCGTCCCATCATAGGACCACCGCAAATAAGTTTCCCTGTTCCGTCAGGTATTCCGCCAGCCATTGCAACTGCATCAGCAAGTGGAGTTCCTATTCTTAAAATAAAGTTTCCAGGGTTTGCAACCTTCTTGCCGCTTATAGTCAAGGCTATCTCCATTATAGGCTTGTTCTTCTGTACAGCCTCATATACCGCAAAAACAGTGGCTACGTTTTGAACCACCACACCTGTGGCTGCAGGAATAGCTCCGCTACGTACAACTCTGCCTGTCAGGGCATAAATAAGTTGTTTCTCCCCACCTTGCGGATATTTCATTTTCAATGCCTCAACGCTTATCTGAACGCCGTCAGTATTGTATTTTGGAAGAAGTGATTTCAAATGTTCAATTGCATCCTTCTTATTGTTCTCCACACCGATAATAGCCTTGTTAATGCCAAGTGCTTTCAAAATTATTTTTACACCAACCATGACCTCATTTCCTTTTTCAAGCATAAGGCGGTGATTGTGAGTTAAATATGGTTCGCATTCAACGGCATTTACAATAAGTGTGTCAATTTTTGCATCCTTTGGAGGCATAAGTTTTACTTGAGTAGGGAAACAAGCGCCACCTAATCCCACAATGCCTGATGCGGTTATTTTATCCAATATCTCCTTTGCCTCAAGTTTGCATTCAGTAATAAGAGTGTCAGATTTGTCAATGTCTTCCATCCAGTCATCGCCCTCAACGGTAATTATAACACAGTTATGCAAAACGCCCCATGCGTCTCTGACATTTTCTATTTTCTTAACCGTTCCGCTTACGGAACTATGTACAGCCGCCGATACAAACCCTCCGGGATTTCCAATAGTCTGTCCTGCCTTAACCTTATCTCCCACAGCAACGCATGGAACTGCAGGAGCACCAATGTGTTGGTCAAGCGGAATAATGACTTCAGAAGGTATTGGTACATATTTGAAAGGCACCGATGCCGTAATCTTATTCTCTTTTGGATGTATGCCTCCTAATCTAAATGTCTTCACTATAAACTTTGTTTAATGATTTTTATTCTCTTGTTTTACTGTTGACTATTCACTTGTGGAAAGTTTTCCACAACGATAGCCCCTGTAGGGCATTCACTTACACATTTGCGGCACAAACGGCATTTCATAGTGTCAATATGAGCAAGATTGTTTGTTATTGTAATAGCCTCAAACTGACAAACCTTTGCACATTTGCCACAACCTATACAGGCGTTAGGGCAATCCTTGCGGGCAATGGCTCCCTTGTCCTCATTTGTACATTTTACATAAACCTGTCTGTTTTTAGGCCATTTTTTTCTAAGTTCAATAATATGTTTAGGACAAGCCTTTACACACGATGCACATCCTGTACATTTGTCAGCATCAACAACAACACTTCCCGTTTCCGGATTAATGCTTATAGCCCCAAATTGACAAGCCTCCACACAATCACCAAACCCAAGACAAGAGTATGGACAGGTGCTTTCACCGCTATAAAGAGTTTGTGAAATACGGCAGTTCATAGAGCCGTCATACTTGTTTGATGTAGGACGGTCATTGCAAACGGTCTGACACTTTACAACTGCAACCATTGGAGTGGATTCCGCTGCCTCCATACCAAGAATGGCTCCAACCTTCTTCATTGTTTCCGCACCGCCTACAGGGCAGCTCAAACCCTCAAGAGATGTGGCTTTTACGCATCGCTCGGCAAAATTACGACAACCGGCACTTCCGCAACCGCCACAGTTTGCTCCAGGCAGCACTTCCTGCACTTGGTCAATTCTTGGGTCCTCCTCAACCTTGAACTTCTGCAGCAGAACATACAGAAGCACGGCTGACACCAATCCTATTACCGTAAGAATTAATATTGAATATAAAACCGTCATTGTTTCTTCAATTCAAATTTGATAGTCTTGTTTAATTTATTCTTATGAAAATACAGTATTCCAAAATATGCCGCAACTGACAGTAGGGCGGCAATCGCCGATTCCCCTTCTCCTGCACCAGCCGCCATTGCCCCAAACAGTACTCCAACAATTATTATTAAAGGAAATATGTAAGCAAACAGCGTAACCAGGAAACCCTGATTTCTTGAAATTTCAACGGTAACTTTGTCGCCAACGCTATAATCACCGGCATTTGTGCAACCGCATTCAATAACTTTCTCCTTACTGTTTGATAGGTTACACAATGTTTTTGCCGCACATCCGCCACACGCACTTTCCTGACATATCTGTATCTTTACAGACTGACCGGAAACACTGACAACAGTACCTGATTTTTTCATTCCACAAAGTTACTCAATTTTTTTCAGATATTTGTCTCTTGTGGCAGAGAAAGTTTTCATACAATTTTCAGGGATTGGCTCCACAGAAGGAGACTCCATTTTAAGAGGGTTTATAGGTGTTCCGTTCTTCCACACTCTAAAGTCAAGGTGCGGACCTGTAGACGCTCCTGTACTGCCCACATAACCAATTACTTGCCCTTGTTTTACATTATCACCCACCTTCAATCCTTTGGCGTATCCGCTCAAATGAAGATAGGCAGTGGAATAAACGCTGTTGTGTTTAATCTTAATGGTGTTTCCTCCGCCTCCTTTGTAAGCCTTGAACACCACCTTGCCGTCTCCTATACTCCAGACAGGCGTGCCTTTTGGTGCGGCGTAATCAACACCGGTGTGCGGTCTGACAGTCTTGTATATAGGGTGTTTTCTTGTATATGTGAATGTTGAAGAAATGCGTTTGAAGTTCAAAGGTGCCTTAAGAAAGGCCTTACGCAGGCTTTTGCCATCCTTGTCCCAATATCCATGGTAGTTAAGTGTGTCATATTTAATTGCATAATAGTCAGTTCCGTTATGCAGAAATTTAGCCGCATAAACGGTTCCAATACCAATACATTTGCCGTCAACATACTGCTCAGTGTAATAGACTGTAAATGCGTCACCCTTTTGAATTCCAAAGAAATCTATGGTCCATGCATAAATGTCAGATAACTCAGAGGCAATGTTTATATTTAGTCCGTTTTGTGCAATGGCATTCCATAATGAAGATTCTATAGTGGCTGATGAAACCATCTCCTTAATCTCAATAGGCTTGTTGTATGTATATCCTTTCAGAGTGTCTCCAAGTTCAATTATAGAGTAGTTTATCAGTGAATTTTGATATACAAAATACTTTGGATTCTCTAATGCGTTATGCAGAGTGTCTGTTTCATTGGCATAAAAAACGGTATATTGATTGCCTGACCTCACTCTTTTGGCATTAAATACTGAATCGGGTAGAAACTGCATGTTATATGCAACCTTTTGGTCTATCCCAAGTGAATTGAATAGAGTGGAAATGCTTTCTCCGTTTTGAAGCACACCTTCAACTTTGGTCAGGTTGTCAGTGCAAATTCCGTATTCGTATGTGTGTATGACCTCTGTTTCCTCCTGCTCTTGAGCAGTCTTTTCATCAGTGTTTCCGCACGATGCAAAAATAAGTGGTATAATAGCTGAAAAAAGTAGTGAAATCCTTTTCATATTTTGGTGTTTCTTTTTTGTATATGCAAAGATAGTGTAAATTTTTGAAAAATGTCTGCATTTCATTATCTTTGTAGCCCGAATGACAGAACATCTATACATATTTGATACAACACTGAGAGACGGAGAACAGTCAGCAGGCTGTCAACTGAGTACAGTTGAGAAAATAAGAATAGCAAAAGCATTGGAAAAACTTGGTGTTGATGTTATTGAGGCAGGTTTCCCCGCTTCAAGTCCAGGTGACTTTAATTCAGTGGTTGAGGTGTCCAAGGCGGTATCGGAGCCTGTCGTATGTGCGTTGACAAGATGTAATAAGGATGATATTGATTTGGCTGTCAAGGCATTGCAATTTGCAAAAAAGAAGAGGATTCAGACTGGCATAGGCACATCAGACTATCATATAAATTATAAGTTCGGCACTACAAGAGAGAATATTCTGAAGACAGCAGTAGAGTGTACGGCATACGCAAAACAGTTTGTTGATGAAGTTGAGTTCTACTGTGAGGATGCAGGAAGAACAGATAACGCCTTTCTTGCACAGATTGTTGAGGCGGTTATACAGGCAGGTGCCTCAATAATAAATATTCCCGATACTACAGGATATTGCCTTCCTGAAGAGTTTGGTGCCAAAATCAAGTATCTGAAAGATAATGTTAAGGGTATAGACAATGTTCTTATATCGGTACATTGCCATAATGATTTGGGTATGGCAACGGCATTGGCATTGGCAGGTGTTGAAAATGGGGCAAGGCAAGTTGAATGTACAATAAACGGAGTGGGAGAGAGGGCTGGTAACACAGCCTTGGAGGAGATATGTATGATTCTTAGATGCCACTCTGAAGTGGGAGTTGATACGGGTATCCGCACCAAATATTTGGTTGAAACCAGCCGATTGGTGTCAAATCTGATGAACAATCCTGTGCAGGCAAATAAGGCAATAGTAGGCAGAAATGCGTTTTCTCACTCTTCAGGCATACATCAGGACGGTGTCATTAAGAATCGTGAAACATACGAGATAATTAATCCTAAGGATGTGGGGGCGGATAAGTCTCAGCTTGTTTTGACTGCACGCAGTGGTAGGGCGGCACTTAAAAGCAGATTAAGGAAATTAGGTATCGATGTGTCAAACGATATGAATGTTGACGGTATTTATGCAAAATTCATAAGACTTGCAGACAGTAACCGTGAAATAACAGACAATGATATAATTGCCATTTCAGGTCAGGATGTAAAGAAGGTTAGACCTGTTACAATATTAAGACACAATGTATCTTCCGCTCTTGGAGAGGGGGCAAAAGCCTATTTGAAACTTCTTATAAAGGGAGAGGAAAAAGAGGCTGAGGCTACAGGAAACGGTCCAGTAGATGCTTCAATCAAGGCATTGAAGAAACTTGTGGGAGATAAGATGACACTTCAGGAGTTTACCATACAGTCAATGAACCGCGGCAGTGATGATATAGGTAAGGTTTACATGCAGGTATCGTACAACAATAACCTGTATTATGGCTTTGGAGCATCGTCTGACATTGTATTGGCATCACTGAGTGCATATATTGATGCAGTAAACCAATTCATATAATGGAAAACAGAGTTCAAATACTTGACACAACTTTAAGAGACGGAGAGCAGACTTCAGGGGTCTCTTTTGCTATGCAGGAGAAACTCAGCATAACCAGACTTTTGCTTGAAGATGTAAATGTTGATAGGGTTGAGATTGCTTCTGCAAGGGTTTCTGACGGAGAAATGCTTGCTGCAAAAAAAGTGGCTGCTTGGGCAAATTCAAAGAATTTGATTGACAGAATTGAGATTTTAGGATTTGTTGACGGTACCGTTTCTGTTGATTGGATTTGTAACGCAGGGCTTAAGGTCATAAATCTGCTTTGCAAAGGCTCATCAAAACATTGCCTTAAACAACTTAGCAAGATAGAAGATGAGCATTTATCTGATATTGAGCATGTTATAAACTACGCTACAAGTAAGGGAATTAAGGTTAATCTATATCTTGAAGATTGGAGCCATGGAATGGAGCAGGACAAGCAGTATGTGTTCAAGTTTATTGACAGCCTTAAGAACTACAATGTTGAGCGTTTTATGCTCTCTGACACTCTTGGTATTCTGAACCCCGATACAACGTATGAGTATTGCTCAGAAATGCTGCAACGATACCCTAATTTGCACTTTGATTTTCATCCTCATAATGATTACGGGCTTGCTGTAGCAAATGTTTATGCCGCAATTAAGGCAGGAATAAGAACGGTTCACACAACTGTAAACGGACTTGGAGAACGTGCCGGCAATGCCGCTTTATCAAGTGTGTTGCCTGTGATTCATGACCAACTGAAACTACAGACCTCAATAAAAGAGAATCAGATTAATAGGGTAAGCAAGTTAGTGGAGACTTATTCAGGCATTCACATTCCAAAGAATGCACCTGTGGTGGGGGAGAATGTGTTTACTCAGGTAAGTGGTGTTCATGCTGACGGCGATTATAAGGACAATCTGTATTGCAATGGCTTGAAGCCTGAACGTTTTGGTAGGGAGCGTGAATATGCACTTGGCAAGATGTCAGGCAAGGCTAACATCAAGAAGAATCTGGAGGCTCTTGGAATAGACCTTGATGAAGCCCAAATGAAACTTGTTACTGACCGTATTATTGCTTTAGGAGACAAAAAACAGATAGTTTCACAAGATGATTTGCCTTATATAGTTTCTGATGTGTTAAAGGGTGCGAATACAGAAGAAAAAGTTAAAATAAATAACTATTCGCTATCTCTTGCCCAAGGTCTTAAACCAGTTGCCAATGTTGCTGTTGAAATTGACGGCAAAACCTATCAGGAGTCCGCATCGGGTGACGGTCAGTATGACGCCTTTATGAAGGCTCTTTGGAAAATATATGACGGACTTGGTAAACAACACCCAATACTGAAAGACTACAGCGTTACAATTCCTCCAGGTGGTAGGACAGACTCTTTTGTTCAGACAATAATTACATGGAATTACAACGGAAACATTTTCAAAACCCATGGTTTTGATGCTGACCAAACTGAGGCTGCAATTACCGCAACCAAAAAGATGCTGAATATTATTGCATCAGATAGGCTTTGAAGTCCTCAAACTCCTTGGTCATTGGAACACTCTGTTTTGTACCCTTCATAAATTCCTGCAGTTTTTGAGGAATCTCAACTTTTATTCCAAGAATATTCTCAACTTTTTCAAGGAACTTGGCAGGGTGTGCTGTTTCAAGGAATATACCTGTTTCTCCTTGTTTTAATCCGTCTTTTAACGCTTGCCAACCACATGCTCCGTGAGGGTCAAGAATATATTTGTTTGCTTTGTAGCAGTTTTGAATGGCCTCTGCTATTTGTGGGTCAGAGTAACGGCAGCCTGAAATGTCAGCACAAATGGCGGCATGTGAACCGTATAGGGCAAGTACACGGGCAAAGTTGCTTGGGTCACCTACGTCCATTGCATTTGCAAGTGTTGCAACTGAAGGTCTTGGAGTATATACACCTGTATTCAAATACTGAAGGAATATGTCATTGCTGTTGTTAGCGGCAATAAAACGTTTTACAGGTAGCCCCATTCTTTTGCCGAACAGTCCTGCCGTTATGTTTCCAAAGTTACCACTTGGAACGCAAATTACACAGTTGTCTGCCTTGCCAAGTCTCTTTAGTTGTGCATATCCATAGAAATAGTAGAATGCTTGAGGCAGGAATCTTGCCACGTTTATAGAGTTTGCAGATGTGAGTTTCATCTTCTTGTTTAACTCTTCATCCATAAATGCACTTTTTACAAGCCTTTGACAGTCATCAAATGTGCCGTCAACCTCAATGGCGGTGATGTTTTTACCAAGTGTTGTGAATTGGCACTCCTGAATTTTGCTCACTTTGCCTTTAGGATATAATACGAATACACGTATTCCGTTTACACCCAAAAAGCCATTCGCAACGGCACTGCCTGTGTCGCCGCTTGTTGCTACAAGAACATTCACAAGACCGCCTTTATTCTCTTTCTTTATGAAATAGCCTAACAGGCGGGACATGAAACGGGCACCTACATCCTTAAATGCAAGTGTAGGACCATGGAAAAGTTCAAGTGAATATATATTATCTTCAACTTTTACAAGCGGCACATCAAAGGAGAGTGTGTCATAAACTATCTGTTTAAGACTTTCAGCATCCACATCCTCTCCAAAGAAGGCATCGGCTACGGCGTATGCAATCTCTTGAAAAGAGAGTTTGTCAATGTTATCAAAAAACTCAGTTGGCATTTTCTTTATTACATCAGGCATAAAAAGCCCTTTGTCACTTGCCAAACCTTTTACAACCGCCTCTTCAAGGCTTACTCCAAACACTTTTTGATTAGTACTATAGTATTTCATATAATTTGTTTAATCGGTTAATTGTTTAATTGAAAGTTGAATCTCTCTTATATACACTATTAACTATTCTTTATTCACTCTTCACTATATTAAGCACTTGCTTAATAAACTGCTCTCCGCTTATAAGTCCGTACGCTCCTTTCTGAGCCTCTTTTTCACTGTAAAATTGAGTGTCATCAGGTGTCATTCCAGGTCTGTAAATGATAAACGGAACAGGTTTGTTTGTATGCGTTCTGATGGCACAAGGTGTAGGGTGGTCAGGAAGCACTGCAATAGTTACAGGCTCTTTCCAATCCTTTACCGCTTCATATATAGGTCCAATGATACGGCTGTCAAGATACTCAACCGTCTTAACCTTAAGCGCTATGTCTCCCTCATGTCCTGCCTCATCGCTGGCTTCAACATGAAGAAATACAAAATCATCAGTTTTTAGTGCCTCAATAGCCGCTTGAGCCTTGCCCTCATAGTTGGTGTCATAAAGTCCTGTGGCTCCTTTTACATCTATGCTTTTCAGCCCAGCGTACACACCTATACCCTTAATCAAATCAACTGCCGATATTACAGAACCGCTCTTTATACCATATTTTTGAGATAGTGTGCTCATGGTTGGCTTGTAGCCTGGAGACCATACCCATATACTGTTTGCAGGGTCTTTCCCTTCAGCAATACGCTTCTTATTAATTGGGTGGTCTTTAAGCAATTGCATTGATTTAAGTGTAAGTTCATTCAACTTGTCTGCCGTTTCTTGTGCTTCCTGGCAATTTGCCTTTATCATAACACTCCGATACGGAGTACCCGGTACATCATGTGGCGGGGTACAGGTTATGCGCTTGTCACCGCCTTTCATTTTCAGCAGATGTTTGAATGTTATGCCGCTATGGAATGAGAAAATGCCTCCTCCAAGTTTCTCTTGCAGAAAATCTATAAGAACTTTGGCCTCCTCAGTTGAAATGTATCCGGCTGAATGGTTCTTGATATTTTCACCTTCAATACATATCAGGTTGCACCTCATAGCCATCTCTCCCGGCTCTATGTTCACTCCCATGCTTGCCGCTTCAAGTGAACCTCTTCCTTCAAAGCATTTGGCAACGCTGTAGCCCAAAACCTCCATATTGGCAATTTCACTGCCTGGCTTAAAGCCGTCAGGCACTGTTGCAAAGATTCCGCATCTGCCTTTCTTTGCAAGCAAATCCATATATGGGGTTTTTGCCGCCTCAATGACAGTTTTGCCACCGAGTTTCTCTATCGGCTCGTCCGCCATTCCATCGCCTAAAATTATTATAGACTTCATAAATTGTGCAAATATGTTACATTGATGTATTGTGTGTTATTATGCTATTATTAAAAAATAATTTTAGGCGATACAAATTTTAATTTAGTATCTAAATTAAAATTTGGTATCCTTTTATTATTGGGGGACACCCCCAAACCCCTGCGTGCTTCGCACGGCGTACTGTGTACGCTTGTCGCCTACGGCTCCGTAATTGTAAATATTATATATTAAATATTGTTTTTTACTATACAAACGGAACACACTGCGAGCCGCCGCACAAAACCACATAGTTTTGGAGGCACGAACTGGGAACGAAGTTCCGCATTAGTGAGTCTCCGAACAAAACTGTGGTTTTGAAGGGGTTAACAGCGAGCAATTTGTGTGGAGTTTGTATAGTAAAAAACATAATATTAATTTCTGAATTTTTGATAGAATTTTGGAATTGCCTCCTCAACTATTTTGAGGGTTTCTTCCATTGTGCCTTTGTATTCCGCTCCAGAGGCATTGATATGACCGCCACCGCCAAACAGTTCCTTTGCCATTACATTTACATCAAATGTGCCTTGTGAACGGAACGACAATTTAATTATATCCTTCTCCTCTTTCAAGAATATGCTTACAAACACATGGTCAATTGAAAGTGGCATGTTAACAAACCCCTCACTGTCACCAGGCTGATATCCAAACTGCTGCATCTCTTTGTAATTCAATGTTATAACGGCAGTGTGATATTCATTGTACACTTTCATTTTATTATATAGAACATATCCCATCAGTCTCATTCTGTTTTCAGAATAGTTGTTGAACGCCTGCCTGTAAATGGCATCCTTGTCAACACCTTTCTTAAGTAACTCATAGAAAATGGAATACATGTCAGGCTCATTTGAATTGAAGGCAAGACCTCCTGTATCGGTGAGCATTCCGTTACAAATACATTGGGCACACTCCAAACTCATATCCTGAAAGTAACCCATGCGGCATATCAAACGGAAAATGAGTTCACTTGTAGAGGCAATCTCAGGGTGGGAGATGGTAACATCACAAAAATCTCCATGGTTTCTGTGGTGGTCAACCAAAACCTTTTTTGCCTTGCATTCAACAATCAGATTCTCTAAGTCTCCAACTCTGTTTGGAAAGTTGAAGTCAAGACAGAATAGCAAATCACACTCGTCAAGCACCTTTTTGGCAATATCAGGTCTTGTTTCATAATTAATGATATTATCTGCACTTGGCAGTGATTTGAAGAAACCTGGAATACCGTCAGGTAGAATTACAGTAGCCTCCTTGCCTTGCGTGTAAAGGAAATGGTATAGGGCAAGAGAAGAACCAATGGCATCGCCGTCAGGTCTTTTATGTGATACAATAGCAACTTTTGAGGCTTTGTGTATCAGTTTCAGCACTGCTATTATTTGCTCTTCAGGTATAACTTTTGTTATCATACGTACAAACCATTTTAATCTGTAAAGTTAGTGATTTTATGTGAACTTATTGTCAATTCAAGCGTTTTTTGTTGTAAAAATTGCGAAAATGCAAAATATAACGGCATAAACGGCAAAAATTTGCCAAGTTTTAAGGCTTACATCGTAAATGACAGAGAAGGGCATATCAACTACAGATTGTACACCTTTTGTAAGCATCGTGGTAACATAATCTGTTAAAATACCAATAAATGAGGCAGTTTTTACAGTCCATCCAAATATTAGAATTGTTGCACCGCAGTATATTAAGACAAAGGCGGCTGGAATAACTATAAAGTTGGTTATCAGGCTATAGACAGGAATCTGGTGGAAGTAGGCAACGGTCAAGGGTAGTGTTCCTATCTGGGCCGCCACCGATACGGCACACATTCCCCAAGCCCAAACAAGTATCTTGTTTCTGAATTCAAAAAGGTTGAATATCTTTGGGTAAAATAGTAGTATTGATATTACGGCAGAGTAACTTAGCTGAAATCCTACGTCAAACAGATATAGAGGTTTGAAAAGCAACATGAAAAACGCCGATGCAAAAACAGCGTTCAAACTTAGATTGTGCCTTTCAAGAATATATGAACCTGAAATAAGACTGAACATAAAAGCGGAACGAATGACACTTGCAGGCAGCCCGCACAAGAAGGCGTAGAGCCATAGGCAAACAATCACTATAATGTGACTGATGACAAACAACCATCTTTTGTAAGGGAACTTTGACGCTATCCAAAGCAGTATCATATAAATGATACCTACATGAAGTCCGCTTACAGCAAGCACATGAGAACCTCCTGAAAGAGAAAAAGCATCTTTTACATTTTTGCTAAGTTCATCCTTTTTGCCAAGAGTTATTGCAGAAAGAATGGGTAGGGTATCCTCATTTACATTCTTTCTGTAAATATCAACCAAATTTTCCCTTACATCAAGTGCTTTTGCCTCAAATTTGGATATGTCATTTGCATGAGACTTTTTATATTGATAAATTTGGTAAGAAGAAACTTTTTTATGTGCTAATTCATTGGGTAGAGACACATTATAAATTGAAATGCCACAGGCAATCAGTACAAGAAAAATAGCACAGCCCTTCAAATGCCTGTAATTGTAAAGTTCTTTTTTCTCATAATATCCCGATACCAAATAAACAGCAAATCCGGCCGTTATTAGCCATAAAGCAGGCGTATAACTATAAGAGTACCAGCCTATTGCTATGCCTATAACAAAAGGGATGAGTATCCTTAAAAAAGGAGTCTGATGAGATTCAGATACCATTGAGTTTAGAGTTCTGATTCTGTCTGGGGGACAGCATGCAGGCAGAACCCTAAAGTTAATAATGCCTTAAAGTTGTTTCAACTTATGAATTGTTTCAATTGGATTTTCAGACTTGAATACAAAATTTCCTGCCACAAGAACATCTGCTCCGCAGTCAATCAGTTTTTTGCCTGTAACTAGATTTACGCCACCGTCAATCTCAATGAGGGCTTTTGAATTTTTGCGGGCTATGAGTTCCTTCAACTGAACTGTTTTGCTTAGAGTACCCTCAATAAATTTTTGACCGCCGTATCCAGGATTTACAGACATAAGCAACACCATATCCACATCTGATACTATATCTTCAAGCAGACAAACCGGTGTATGAGGATTCAGAGTTACGGCAGCCTTTGCACCTGTAGCCTTTATTTTTTGAATTGTACGGTGCAGATGAGTGCATGCCTCATAGTGAACATTTATGTAACTTGCCCCAACTTTTGCAAAGTTTTCAATGAACTTGTCAGGCTCAACAATCATAAGGTGAACATCCAACGGTTTGGTGCATAGTTTGTTGAACGATTCAATGACTGGAAAACCAAATGAAATGTTAGGAACAAACACTCCGTCCATAATGTCAAGGTGAAGCATATCAGCCTCACTCTTGTTAATCATCTCAATGTCAGCCGCTAAATGAGCAAAGTCAGCGGACAATAATGAAGGCGCAATAAGACTCATAATCCTGTATCAATTTTTGAGACTATAAAGATAATGAAAATCTTGCGAACTTACACTATTTTGCACAGGATAAATTTCAGCAAATTGCAGAATTGCGTCAATTGTGCTTTGTTTTGGAGTATAGATTCCGTTAAAATTAATGTTTGATAAAAAATCAGTAGAGTAGCAATTTGTCATAGGCGTCATATTTTAACTAATAACGCTCAACAGTCTTGATTTATTGCATCAACCTATGAAATTTTTTTCTTTTGCCAATTTCCTCATATTGAGTATGGCGTAACGCATTCTACCTAATGAAGTGTTTATACTACAGCCAAGTTCTTCAGAAATCTCCTTGAAACTTTTATCTTCATAAAATCTTAATCTGATTATTTCCTGTTGGTTTTCAGGAAGATAATCAACCAAAGACAGCAAATCGCTTTGTGTTTGGTCTTCAATAAGAAAGTCCTCTATATTGCCGTCACTTATATCTTTATTGTTCAGTAGAGTAAAATCTTCATTCTCTGCCGATACTAAATTACAGCTGACCGATGCCCTCATATAGTCCATAACCAGGTTATGTGCAATTCTCAACACCCAATAACGGAATTTTCCAAGTTCATTATATGACCTGTTACGGATACACGCAATCACTTTAATAAAAGTCTCTTGAAAAATGTCATTGCTATCATCCTCATTTTTGACATAAGAATATATGTGGTTGAATATAAAGTCCTTATGTCTGAGTAGAAGATACCCAAATGCCTCATTGTCACCGTCTGCGTAGAGCTTTACCAACTCTTCATCAGCCATCTCATTATAAGATGCCATTGTGTTACTGTTTAAAGTTTGTTGGGTAAAGTATGTGACCTATAGGCAATTGGTTTTAAGTTTACATGACAAATGTATGTGATTTTTTTCAAATCACCAAATTTTTGAAGAATAATGTTATGAAAACATCTTTTCAATGTCCTCTTTATAACGCTCTAAAGCCTGTGGACGCTTGACTTTTAGGGTAGGTGTAAGTAGTTTGTTCTTTACAGTCCATTCCTCCGATACCAAGCAGAACCGCTTGATTTTTTCTGTGTCGCCAAGAAATGCGTTGTATTTTTTCACCTCTTCGTTAATTCTTGCTTTAATTCTATCATTTTCAATGACTTTCTCATCAGATTCGTATGGTACTTTATGTGATTTGCACCATGATTTAAGGAAATGGAAACTTGGAGATATTACGGCGGCGGCAAATTTCTGATTTTCGCCAACAACCATAATGTTATCAATAAATGGTGATTGGGCAAAAATCTCCTCAATAATAAAAGGATTTATATATTTACCCATTGAAGTCTTAAAAATGCCTTTTAGACGACCTGTAACTGTAAGTTGTCCTTTATTATTCAGTTTTCCTGTATCGCCGGTGTGGAACCAACCATCTTCATCAATTACCTGCTTTGTTAAATCAGGAGCCTTATAATAGCCTTTCATTACATTGTCTCCACGACAAATTATTTCATTGGTTTCAGGGTCAATCTTAACTTCAACACCCTTAAGAGGCTTTCCTACAGTGCCAAATGCAAGCCCGTCCTCTTCTTTTGTGCTGACAGCAATTACAGGTGATGTTTCAGTTAGTCCGTAACCTTCAAAAATAGGCATGCCTATGGCAGAAAAGAACGCACATAACTTAGGTTGCAGTGCGGCACCTCCGGAAACAACAATATCAAAGTTTCCACCAATGGATTCTCTCCATTTTGAAAATACAAGGTCATCAGCAATCTTATATAATCCTGTGTATGCATGCAGGTGCATTTCCCTTTTATAGTTTCTGGCTAATTTTATAGCCCAGAAATATATTTGACGTTTTGCGTATGGCAATTTCTTTCCCGCTGCAAATATTTTGTCATATATTTTTTCAAGCACGCGAGGAACACAGGTCATTATGTTTGGATTAACCTCTTTTATGTTCTCCGTTATTGTTCCTATACTCTCAGCGTAGTATATTTCAATGCCACAATATTGATACATGTATACCATCAGTTTTTCGTACGCATGGCAAAGTGGAAGGAAACTGAATGCTCTTTTACACCAAGGTGCAGGAACTGTGGCAATATATTTAACCTGCATTAAAATGTTCTTGTGAGTAATCATTACACCTTTAGGCATTCCTGTAGTGCCTGAGGTGTAGATTATACAACAAACATCATCTTCTGTAACGGTTGATTTTATTTTGGCAATTTCAGGCAACCTTTTTTCTATGCAGGTTTTGCCTAATGCAACAAGTTCAGCCAAATATTTATGTCTTCCACGGTCTTTGAAAGTATATATGCCCTTAATTGTAGGTACAGTAGGCAGAATGCTCTCAATTTTTCTGAGCAATTCCTCACCTTCAGAGAATACGTAAGTTATTTCAGCGTGATTTAGAATGTAGTTGTAATCAGACTCACTGATAGTAGGGTATATGGGTACAGGAATGGCTCCTATTTGCATAATACCCATATCTATCATGTTGTATTCAGACCTTGATGTGCTTATGATGGCAATTTTATCGCCTCTTTTAACACCAATTTCAAGAAGACCGGCACTAATCAGATTTGTAGTTTCAATGTATTGCTCAATACTATATTTGTGCCACTCCCCATCCCTTTTATGGGCTAACGCCACTTGCTGAGTAGGTTTTATCTCTTTGTATCTATCTAAAATATCAAAAAGTCTGGTTACTTCCATCTTTAATTTTTTACCGCTTCAGAACCACCTGCAATATCAATAAGTTCAGATGTTATAGCCTCTTGTCTTGCCCTGTTGTACATTTGTGTTATTTCCTCTAACAGTTTTTGTGCGTTGTCAGATGCCGCTTGCATTGCAGTTGTACGGGCACCGAATTCTGCAGTTGACGAATCAAGCAATGTGGCAAAGAACATTATTTTAACAACAATAGGAACAAGGTTCTCAACAAATGTCTTTGCGTCAGGTTCAACAAAATAAAGTCTGTTTGAATCACCGCTTTCAGTGTTTATGGTAGCCAAAGGCAGGAATTGGTCAACAGTAGGCACTTGGTAACCGGCATTCTTGTAGTGGTTGTATAACAGTTCAATTCTGTCAAACACACCATTTTGGAAATTTTCAACCAATGATTCCGCTACCAGGCTTGATGCGGCATATTCAGGTTTTTCACATAGTGAAACATGTGTGTTGTCAACCTCAATGGTAGGAAATTTCATTTTAATGAGCTTTAATGCTTCATTAATCTTTTTACCAATAGGTATGACCGTTATGTTTCTGCCAAGGGCAATATGCTCCTCAATTTGCTTGGTCAGGAGTTTGGTTATGTTGGAATTAAAGGCGCCGCACAATCCTGTGCTTGATGAAATTGCTATCAATGCAACATTCTTCACCTCTCTTTCAACAGATAATGACACCTTGAAATTCTCATCATCAATGGACCCCAAATACCTGGCAAGAACCTCATACAGTTTGTTCTTGTACGGAAGCGTCTTAAGAGTTCTGTCCTCTGCCTTATGCAATTTTGCGGCGGAAACCATCTTCATTGCTGAAGTGATTTTAAGAGTAGATGTAACAGAACCTATTCTTGCCCTTATTTCCTTTAATGAACCCATTATTTGCCTTCCTTATATTGTTCAGCAATAGCCAAAGCCTCTTTTGTCAATATTTCCTTTACCTTGTCATCAATGTTGCCTGCCTTAAGAACGTCAAGAACATCCTTTTTGTGCTTAACAGACATTATTTCAAGGAATTTCTTTTCAAACTCAGATACCTTTTCAACAGGAACATCCTTTAACAAGGCGTTTGTTCCACAGAAAATTATTGCAATCTGCTCTTCTGCTGTAAGAGGTGAGTATTGTGGTTGTTTAAGAATCTCAACATTCTTTTTACCCTTATCAAGAGTTGCAAGAGTTGATGCGTCCAAATCACCGCCGAATTTGCTGAATGATTCAAGTTCACGATACTGAGCCTGGTCAAGTTTCAAAGTACCTGCAACCTTCTTCATTGATTTTATTTGTGCGTTACCACCTACACGCGATACAGAGATACCAACATTAATTGCAGGACGTACACCTGAGTGGAACAGACCTGATTCAAGGAATATCTGACCGTCAGTAATTGAAATTACGTTAGTTGGAATGTAAGCGGAAACGTCACCTGCCTGAGTTTCAATAATAGGAAGAGCGGTAATGGAACCTCCACCCTTGACAATATCCTTTATTGATTCAGGTATATCATTCATTTTGCGTGCGACACTGTCATTGGCAATAATCTTAGCGGCACGCTCAAGAAGTCTTGAGTGCAGGTAGAAAATATCACCAGGATAAGCCTCACGTCCTGAAGGACGACGAAGTATCAAAGAAACCTCACGATATGCAACAGCCTGTTTTGACAAATCATCATAAATAATCAGTGCATGACGACCTGTATCTCTGAAGTACTCTGCAATTGCAACACCTGCGTATGGAGCATAGAACTGCATTGCTGCAGGGTCAGATGCTGTGGCAGATACAACAATTGTATATTTCATTGCATCGTATTGTTCAAGTGTCTGCACAAGGTTTGCAATAGTTGAACTCTTTTGACCGATACCTACATATACACAGTAGATAGGTGTACCGTTTTCAAAGTTCTGTTTTTGGTTTATAATGGTATCTATTGCAATGGCTGTCTTGCCGGTCTGACGGTCACCAATGATAAGCTCACGCTGACCACGACCAATAGGAATCATAGCGTCAATAGCCTTAAGACCTGTTTGCAGAGGCTCATTTACAGGCTGACGGAAAATCACTCCGGGAGCCTTACGCTCAAGAGGCATCTCATACGCCTTGCCTTCAATAGGTCCCTTGCCGTCCAACGGCTCTCCTATGGTGTTTATTACACGACCAAGCATGCCTTCCGATGCCATAATAGAGGCAATACGCTTTGTCCTTTTAACCGTATATCCCTCTTTTACAAGCGATGTGGCTCCAAGAAGCACAATACCAACATTGTCTTCCTCAAGGTTTTGAACGATACCCATAACACCGCCTTCAAATTCAACAAGCTCATTAGCCTGTACGCTGTTGAGTCCAAAAACACGCGCCACGCCATCGCTCACTTGAAGAACCTTACCAACTTCTTCAAACTCTAACTTATCTTTGAAACCATCAAGTTTTTGTTTCAGTACGCTTAATATTTCACTTGGTTTAATGTCCGGCATAATATTCCAGTTTGTTTAATTGTCCTTTAATACTTGCATCCAAGCGATTTCCGTCAATGTCAAGAATAAAGCCTCCAATCAGATTTTCATCAACAGAGGAGCGAATCTCAATATTTTTTGAACCGCTTAGTTTTGAAATGTATTTCTTAATTGAGTCAACGGCCTCCTTAGAGAGTTCCGTTGCACTTTTTATATCGCTGATAACAATATTGCAATCCTTTCTGTACAGAACCTCATACATTTGGACTATACTTGGCAGATAATCAATACGTTTCTGCTCAATGACAAATTTAAGGAACCCTGTGGTCTCCTTGTCATTCTTGTCAGAAAGGGATGAAAGCAATAAATCGTACTTCTCTTCATTTGAAATGGTAGGGGAACAGATAGCCACCTTAAGTTCAGGCAGTTGTTCAAAAGCCTGATTAAGAATACACATTTGAGCGTATACCTTATCAGCCGTTTTGTTCTCCTTTGCACTTAGAAGAAGAGCACGAGCGTATCTTATGGATAATCTTCCGTAATTCATTGCCATTAGCTTGCAGGAGTGTCTTTGTCCATGCCGGCTAACAATGTGTTAATGTATTGAGTTTGAGCCTTTTTGTCAGACAACTCCTTCTTCAACACTTTTTCAGCCATTTCAATAGACAACGCAGCCACTTCTTTTCTTAATTCCTTAATAGCGTTCTCTTTGTCGGTTTTTATTTGCTCTTGAGCAGCCTCAATTATTTTGGCAGCCTCAGATTCGGCTTTTGCTTTAGCCTCTGCAATCATCTGTTTATTGAGGTTTTTGGTTTCCTGAACCATTTTCAGTTGCTCTGCCTGAGCGTCAGCAATTATCTTGTTCCCTTTTTCCTCAAGAGATTCAAGTGTCTTTGCCGCCTCTTCTGCCTTACGCAATGATTCCTCAATGTGTTCCTGACGACTGCTTACCGATTTCAGTATTCCCGGCCAAGCGAATTTGGCAAGTACCACAAAAAGGATGATGAACGCAATAAGCATCCATATCACAAGTCCTGAATCGGGTAAAAAAAGATTCATAATTTTTAATTTTAATGGCACAGTCATACCTTACAATCCCCCTATGCGGATTGTTTGTAATCCGCATTAGGAAGATGCAAATGTATTACATTAATATTGCCAATGCACAAATAATGATAGCAAACAGAGTTACACCCTCAATAAGAGCGGCGGCGATAATCATACTTGAACGAATGTCACCAGCGGCTTCAGGTTGACGGGAAATAGCCTCCATAGCAGTACCACCTATACGACCGATACCAAGTCCGGCACCAATAATTGCGATAGCAGCACCTATACTTGCTCCCAATTTTGCTAATGATGCGCCAGCAGCACCTGCTGCAGCGGCTTGAAGAATAATACCTAACATAATAAATATAATTTAAAGTTAATAATAATTTCTTAATTAAAGGAGAAAGGATAAAGGAGAAAGGAGAGATTTATTTCTCATTTCTCATTTCTCATTTTTCATTTCTCATTTCTTCTTTTACTTGTGCCAGCCCAATGAATATTGCAGACAGCATTGTGAATACATAAGCCTGAATGAATGCTACAAGCAGTTCCAAGCAATACATAAACAGTGAAAATGCAATTGAAATGACTGATACTCCTGCTGCAACTGCAATTCCCATTGATGCCGCAAATATGAATATCAGACAAGTCAAAACAAGAATAATCATGTGCCCTGCAAATATGTTGGCAAACAACCTTATCATTAAGGCTATAGGCTTTGTAATGGTTGAAATTATCTCTATTACAGGCATCAATGGAATAGGTGCCTTCAAAAACATTGGAACATCAGGCCAAAGTACCTCTTTCCAATACTCTTTTGTTCCACATATATTGGTAATTAAATATGTAATGACGGCAAGAACCATTGTAATTGAAATGTTACCTGTAAGGTTTGCTCCAAATGGGAAAATAGGAATAAGTCCCATAAGGTTATTAAGCAGAATGAAGAAGAACACTGTAAGCAGATAAGGTGCAAACCGTGCTGAATTTTCACCCAAAGCAGGCTTTATTACGTCCTTTTCAATATACAGTATTACAGCCTCTAACATATTGTGTCCCTTTGAATGAGCGGAAAGAGGGTCTTTCTGATATTTGCGTGACATAGGAACAAATATCAAAATCAGAATTGTACAAGAGAGTAGAAGTGCAAATACATTTCTTGTAATGGACATGTCAAACGGACGAACTACCTCGCCTTTTGAGTTTACCTCTACAATCTTTCCGTCATAGTTGCCACCTTTGGCAATGTAAAAGCCGTTGTAGGTATCGCCGTGGGTAACTTTATTTGCTCCAAATACAAACCAACCACGCTCGGCACTCCTTACAATGACCAAAAGCGGAACGGCAATAGGGTGTCCGTTAATCTCAGTAATGTGATACTCGTAAGCATCGCCAATGTGAGAGAAAATAACATCCTTTGCATTAAATGCACCTTCCTCCTCTTTCTCTTCTTCGGCAAAAACGCTTACCGATACAAGAGAGAGGCAAAGAATAAGCAATATGTTAAGAAAACGCTTCATCGTTTTTCTGTTTTCTGAATTTTTGTACTCAATACCGTTTCCATAACAAGGAATTCAAAATAATAGATAATAACCCTGATAGGTATCCATTTGTCAGGCTCTTTTGCTATAAAGGCATACAATAATATGAATGCTACAACAGTAAAGAACTTGACACCCTTGTATAGGAAAAAATATTTTATGCCTGACTTGTCAGTCAAAAAGTCTTTAACATTCAGTATAAAAACCGTTTGAAACCCGCAATATATTATAGGAATCAAAAGATACCAAAAATTCAGCGGATTGCCGGTCCAGACATAATCTACAATAAATAAAAGAACCTCAGTTACAATTACAGCAATCAGTGTGGCAATAATACCATTACGTATCATAATGACTCAACACACGCTGTAACTACATTATCACTGATTTCAACAAATCCGCCCTTGATGTCAAACGCCCTTTTTTCACTATCGGAACTCTCTTGGACTAAAATCTGTCCTTTTTCCAGTAGCGATACAATAGGAGCGTGGTTTTCAAGTGCTGTAAAACTACCGTTTACAGAAGGTAGTGTTACTGCTACAGCATCTCCTGAAAATATGCTTCCGTCAGGTGCGATTATTGAAACTTTCATAAAACCACTCTAATTATTTGTTCTCCTTCAAGAGTTTCTCACCCTTTTCAATAGCCTCTTCAATAGTTCCTACATAGTTGAATGCAGACTCAGGATATTTGTCACATTCACCGTCCATAATCATATTGAAGCCCTTGATGGTGTCTTCAATAGATACCATAACACCCTTCATACCTGTAAACTGTTCCGCTACGTGGAATGGCTGGGATAGGAATCTTTGTACACGTCTTGCACGGTGTACTGCAATTTTATCTGCCTCAGAAAGTTCCTCCATACCAAGAATTGCAATGATATCCTGCAAATCCTTATAGTGTTGAAGCAACTCAATTACACGCATTGCTGTATTATAATGAGCCTCACCAACAATGTTAGGGTCAAGAATACGTGATGAAGATTCTATTGGGTCAACAGCAGGGTAGATACCAAGCTCTGCAATCTTACGGCTCAACACTGTGGTTGCATCCAAGTGAGAGAATGTAGTGGCAGGAGCAGGGTCTGTAAGGTCATCAGCAGGTACATATACAGCCTGAACTGATGTGATTGAACCATGCTTTGTTGATGTGATTCGCTCTTGCATCTGTCCCATTTCAGTGGCAAGTGTAGGTTGGTAACCAACGGCTGAAGACATACGTCCAAGTAGTGCCGATACCTCTGAACCTGCTTGCGTGAAACGGAAAATATTGTCAATAAAGAAAAGAATGTCATTTCCCTTGCCGTCAGCACTTTTTGCATCACGGAATGACTCTGCAACTGAAAGTCCTGATAGTGCAACAGAAGAACGTGCACCTGGAGGCTCATTCATCTGACCAAACACAAGTGAGATTTTACTCTTTTTAAGTGCTTCCTTATCAACCTTTGTAAGGTCCCAATCACCTGCTTCCATACTCTTTTTGAATTCCTCTCCGTAATCAACTACGTTAGAACCCAACATCTCTCTAAGCAGGTCATTACCTTCACGGGTACGTTCACCAACACCTGCAAACACACTATAACCGCCGTGCCCTTTTGCAATGTTGTTGATTAACTCCATAATAAGAACTGTCTTTCCTACACCGGCACCGCCAAACAGACCAATCTTTCCACCTTTTAGATATGGCTCCAGAAGGTCAATAACCTTAATACCTGTTGTCAAAATCTCCTTACTTGTGGCAAGTTCTTCAAATTTTGGAGGATTGTGGTGAATAGGGTAGCCGCCTGTATGGTCTAACTCTCCGATACCGTCAATGGCATCGCCGGTAACATTAAGCAGTCTGCCTTTAATTTGTTCACCTACAGGCATTGTAATAGGAGAACCAAGTGGAGTAACCTCCATACCTCTGACAAGACCGTCAGTTGAATCCATGGCAATTGCCCTTACTGTGTTCTCTCCAATGTGTTGCTGACACTCCAAGATAAGTGTTTGTCCGTTCTCCCTTGTAAGCTTAAGGGCATCGTGGATTTTTGGCAGGCTTTCTCCTCCAACCTCAAAATAGATATCCACGGCAGGACCGATAACTTGTGTAATGGTGCCTTTTATTTGAGCCATAATATATAATGTTTATATTCTATCCGTTTATTAACAGCGTTTGCAAAGATAATTAAAATATTGTATCGTTGTAACTTTACAGACTAAAAATTTTTCGACAAAATTTCAGATAGATAAAAATCCTTAACCTTATTCCATTCATAATAAACGCCATATTCAGTTTCTACAGGGATACGACATTCCCGCTCATTGAGCATTATTTTTACCAATACGGGTTTGTCTGCCTTTTTTGACTTGTAGAATATGAGTTGTATGTTACAAGCCATTGGAAATACCTTATATGATTGCCAATTGTCACCAAGTGTTTCCATATTGCCGGTAACATAGTAGTAATTGTTAAGACGCATAAGCATTGCAAGTGGCAAAACCACACTTTCGTGTCCAAAACGCATGGTGGCGGCAATGGAATCACTCTTTATGGCTTCATCAGCAGTGGCTATTATGTTTCTTAGCAAATTTGCATGAACATAAGGCTTCATCTGTTCTGATTGTAGGCTTGGACCTGATTGCAAATACCAATGCACATTTGAAATAGTCCAATTATCGTAGCATTCATCTTTGGTAAACAGGTACATTAGGTCAATATCGGTGTCAAGGTTTTGCAGATTTGACGCTATCTCCCATAATGAGTTGTACATTTTGTCTTTGTTCCAAAGATTTGAAAGTGTGTCAGGATAAATTGTAAATAATTCATTTATAAGTCTTTCAGAATGTCTATGATTCTTTATGAAATTGTTTTTTAACTCCTTTGTTTCAGGCTGCTCTCCGTATTTTTTATTGATGGGGCTAAACCAATGGTTCATATAGTACATATCATGTTCAGAAGCATCGGTAACTATATTCAGTTTTGGATTGTTAGCCACAAGAGTTGAGGTTTCAGCAAACATGGACAGTATACACCTTATAACCACAGTGGAGCGGGCATCTATGGTTTTATTGCCTTTGAACACTTGTGGAAAGTTATTATACATACGTTGAGCCACACCTTGATGTTGCTTGTAGCCTTTTTTTGTAAGTTCTCCATAACGGTCTTTTGCTAAGGCACATACGGAATCCACTTTGCCCATAACCCTAACACCTTCTGCTGTAAGCAATCCTAAAGAGTCCGCTCTGTGTAGTATCTCTTTAGGCTTCAGATAATCATTTTTAGCAATAAGATACCTTGAACCATGTCTATGGTATGAACTTATATAAAAAGGTGTATAGCCTTTTGGAGCCTTTGTGTATTCAACTCCGTTTGGCTCAGGGTACACCATATAATTATTACATGAGAGCATGACATTCTCATTAATCTCCTCTCTTGCCGTTTTTGCTGTTACAACGATGCTTACACACAGCGATGCAAAAATCAATAAATATTTTTTCATAATAATAATTTATATTTTTGAAGTTTAAATTTAATGAGTTATGTAGCGAACACTGCGAGCCGCCGCACAAAACCACATAGTTTTGGAGGCACGAACTGGGAATTGGAGTTAGTGGAAGTGGATGCTTGCATACACTTAACACTAAATACAATTCCGCATTAGTGAGTCTCCGAACAAAACTGTGGTTTTGAAGGGGTTAATAGCGAGCAATTTGTGAGCGAAATAACTTATTAAATTTATTAACATAACTTTTTAATTAAAATGCGATTAGCATTTTATATAGTTTTTGCACAGGAAGCCCCATAACATTGAAGTATGAGCCTACAATCTTTTCAATTCCAATGTACCCAATCCACTCCTGAACGCCGTATGAGCCTGCTTTGTCAAATGGTTTGTAAAAATCCACATAATGTTCAATCTCCTCTGTAGTAAGATTTGCAAACGTAACCTCAGAAGTGGCACTGAAAGCTACACGTTTCTGTTTTGTTTGGATACAAACGCCTGTAATGACCTGATGGGTATTGCCTGACAGATGTTGAAGCATAGAAATGGCTTCCTCTCTGTTTTTAGGCTTGCCAAGTATCTGATTGTCAATTAGAACCACTGTATCGGCAGTAATTGCAAGTGTATTCTCGCTCATTAAAGGCAGATAAGCGTCCGCCTTTTGGGTTGCTATGTATATAGGTATCTCTGCTCCTTGTGTGGTGGGAGGGTAAGACTCATCAGTATCAACGCTTGTTGATGTAAAGTCAATTTCCAAGCCTTTGAGCAATTCTCTGCGGCGTGGTGACTGCGACACCAAAACCACATCATAATCCTTTATTTTATCTTTCAGTAACAAATCAGTATCTTAAACACAACACTATAGCATATCCCCAAAACCATAATTATTTTCAGCGTAAGGCTTGCCTGTGAATAGGCAGGCTTGCATTTTGCCATCCATAATTGACCTATAAACATAAGCAGGAACAGAATCAGAATGATGCTATAGACAAATGTAATGTTGTCTTCTTTGAAAAATATCTTGAAGTTTGCAAAATAGAATATGGTGGCGGCTGTCAATGCTGTAAGTACTGTGATTACTATCTTGCTGACATTGATTCCCCAAACAATAGGCATGGTTCTGCACTCCATTTCCGTATCTCCCTCAATATCCTCTATATCTTTGACCATTTCGCGTAGAAGAGTAAGTAAAAAGGCAAACAGTCCAAAGCCAAGAGTCCATGCGTAAATCATTGCTACAGACAAATTTATACATTTTTGAACAGGAACGGAAAGTTCAGCATCGGGGTAGTTAAGAATAAGTCCCTTAACATTAACGTAACCTACCAAAAACACGCATAAAAAGGTACATAGGGCAATCATAATGTTGCCTATAAGCAGTTGTCTTTTGTAACTTGAAGAGTAGAACCACAGAATGCCTGACACGCCTGCGTAGATGAATACAAGGGTTATGTTTCTTAAGATTATTGCCAAAGCGATGCCTGCAATGTTGCCAATAATGAGCAGCGTTTGAAAATAAACGGCGGCTTGATGACGCGTAACTCCGTGACCTACAATTACTTTGTCAGGTCGGTTTATTTCATCTATCTTAGTGTCAAAATAGTCATTTATTACATACCCCGATGCTCCGATAGTCAGAATTGACACAAGCAGAAGGGTGAACACTAACGGAAACATAACAATAGTGAATCCGTATGCGTCAAGAATAGGGTTGATGACGCAGAACTGCATCAGGCACACTACAAGTGCCATAATCAGCAAGTTTATTGGACGTATTAACTTAATATAATAATGCATAATTGAAAATTATCTCTCCTTTTACCAAATAAATATCTCCTCTGTCAGCCATTTGTCTTGTGCACGCATTGTCTGCTCAATAATGTCACGCACGCAACCTTGACCACCTTTATTAATGGATATATAATCTACAATTTCCTTGACTTCATGTGCGGCATCGGCAGGACATACTGAAATGCCGCATTTTTGCAGAACAGGTATGTCTGGCAGGTCATCGCCAACATATATCACCTCTTTGTCCGTTAGGTTGTGTTTTGCCTTAAACGCTTCATAATCAACCATTTTATTGGCTGATTTGGTGTAAATGTCAGTTATGCCGAAAATCTTGCAACGGTTGCGCACCAATTCTGTATCGCCGCCTGTAATTACGGCAAGAATATATTCGCTTTTACGTGCGTACTGTAGGGCGTATCCGTCTTTCACATTGGCGGTGCGTATTGGGGTGCCGTCCTCTGCCATTGGCATAGTGGAGGAGGAGAGTACTCCGTCAACATCAAATATGAAGGCCTTTATGTTTTTAAGATTTTCTTTATAATTTTTCATTGGTGATGCAGTGATGCGGTGATTCGTTAACTTTCAACTTTCAACTTTACAACTTCGTTGTGAATTTTGTCGTGACTCGGCATAGAAAACTCGTTTTCTCTGCTCTCGCTACTCCAAAATTTCTCCTTTCTCCTTTCTCCTTTCTCATTTCTCATTTCTCATTTCTCATTTCTCATTTATTATAGCTTTACTTAACGCTTTATATATCTCTTTATCTGTGCCACTCAGCATATTGCTGTGCATTTGCATGATTTTTTTGTCATTTCTTGCCGCCGGTCCTGTCTGTGCCTGTACAGGGGGCATCTGTTTTGCTTTTTCAAGTGTCTCTTCCATTAAAGGAAACATGCTTTCAAAGTCAAGTCCGTTCTCTTTTAACAGTCTGTATGCTATTGCGTATAGTTCATTTGTAAAGTTGCAGGTGAATACCGCCGCCAGGTGCAATGTTTTTCTCTGCTCCGATGTTGCAATATGTACATTAGGACTTAAAGTTTTTGCGAATAGCATTAATTTTGATATGTTAGTATCTGTATTCGCTTCTATATATAAAGGAATTTTGTCCCAATTAACCATCTTAGCCTTTGAGAATGTTTGCATGGGGTAAATGACACCGATATTATCTGAAAATGGTGCCAATACATCCATATCTACGCTACCTGCTGTATGAACTAAAATGGCATTTTTATTTATTGACGCTCCGGTCAGTGTATCGGCAATGTAGTCATCCTTTACGCTGCAAATGTAGAGGTCTGCGTTTGGAATTTGAGTTTTGTCATTGGTGTAGGGTACGTTTATCTTGTCAGCCAATGTCTTGGCGTTCTCCAAGGTTTTGCTGTAGATACCTGCAATACAGGCTCCCGCACTCTTAAGCCTTAATGCAATGTGCGTTGCTACGTTACCAGAACCAATGATAAATATTTTCATAACTTTTCAAAATTTTATGATATTAAGTTTATATATACCCATTCCAGTGGCTCATACCTTCTGTGAAGGTATTCGTCCCTCCCGTAACGGTTCTGTGAACCTACGGGTCCCTCCCACTATACGACTGCGTGGGTGCAGACGCACTGTTATGGGTATATATAAACTTCTACTTATCATAAAATTTTAACTATTCTTTATTATAAAACTTCGTTTAATGATTTTTATCGTGACTCGGGATAACAAGTAAACTTGTTCTCCTCTCACTACTCCAAAAATTCACTATTAACTATTCACTATCTTCTCGTATGGAAGTTTTTCAAGGTCATACGGCTTGCGTTCATCAGCAGGGTAGCCTATGCTTATAATGCACTCTACGGCATATTCTGATGGAATGTCAAGCAAATTTTTAATATACTCTTCGGCTGAAACTCCTTCTGTTATTGACGCTCTTTCCCTTACTTGTGACCAGCAACTGCCTAATCCCAAATCCTGAGCCGCAAGTTGAAGGTAGATGGCGGCAATGGAGCAGTCTTCAATCCAAACGTCACTTTTTGTGGTATCGGCTGTAACAACTATGTTAAGTGGAGCCTCTTTTACAAATGCAGAGCCAAATTGCTTGCATTCAGATAGTTTTAAGGCTTTTTCCTTGTCTTTGATAACATAAAACCTCCACTCGTTTGCACGCTTACCGGCAGGTGCCATAAGCACAGTTTGAAGTATTGAATCAATTTTTTCCTGCTCAACCGCTTTGTCTTCAAATTTTCTGTGGCTGCGGCGTTGAATAGCCAAATCTTTAAAGGTCATCATAATTTCTTTTGCTTAAAACGTTAAACAAATATCCTACACTTATTGTAATTGCTTGATTGTTAGAGCGTGAGAAAGGGTCTGATTTAGATGTGTTGAAAATGTTTCCAAGTCCGTAGTCATATCTTGCCTCAAGGAAGAAACTGCCTGCCTTTTTTGTTCTGAATTCAAACCCGATACCGCCAAATACGCTGTAGTCAAATCTGTTTTGTATCTGCATTGTCTGCTGAACGCCAGGATTGACAGAGAATGGGGCAGTAGCCTTGTCAAATATCATGTATCGGATTTTTGGTCCAAGATTTATGTAAAACTTAAACACTTTAGTGCCAAAGAATATATGTGATACAAGCGGCAGCTCAAGGTAGTCAAGCCTATGGTCAAATTTTTCTCCGTTTGCCGCAGTTTCTCTCCAGCCTCTTTGTGAATAGTTTAATTCAGCTTGAATGCCAAAATATTTTTGGACAATGTATCGTACGGTTATACCGCCGTGATACCTGACAACAAAGTCTTGTTGGACATCGGGGGAGAAACCTACTCTGTCCCATAACGCCACACCTTGATTTGTGCCTATATACAATTCAGGGGCGTAGAATTTGTATTGAGCATGCACCGATGCAGCAAACAAAAGCAAAACTGATATGTAGAAAATCCGTTTCAATTTAGTTTAGGGGTTAAGGAGTTTAGGAGTTGCAAGTAAACGCCGTGATTGGCATATCCGCCGTTTCCAACTTTTTCAAATTCAAAATTCATTTGAAGCATCTCTGAATCTTCATTATTGTCATTACACCAAGCGTTTCCAAAGAATAGGGTGATGTCAAATCCGAATATTGAATAAGAAGGATTGTTCTGCATTGGCGGAACTCCGAATTTTTTGAAGTATGTGTTATAGAATTTTTGAACTTCAGGAGATTTGAAGTTTAACCAATAGTTTGAAAATGTATATAATGATTTGGTATATAAGTCTTTATGTAATAATTCATTCCATTCAGGGAATCCGAATATAGCCACTCTGTTTGAACGTAAGGCGTCAAAACGGTCTGAAATCTGTGTCAGTTTAACCTCATTGGTTGTAGGCACCACCACAATAAAGTTTGATGAGTCAGAGGAGGTCATTACATTTATTTCATGTGCTAAATTTATTTCAGAAATATATTGGTGCCAAACATTCTCCTTTTCAAGTTGAGGAATCAGAATATCAACAAAATCCTTTTTATTATATCTGATGTCTGCACTGTCAGGCTGTACAATAAGCACTTTATGATTTTTCCACTCCTCTGCACATTTCTTAGCCACATTAGGATACAGGCTTTGCTGTTGGCATACAATTTGGAAAATGTTAGCGTTGGACTCTATTTGAGGTACATTGTTTGCAAAAGGCACAACTACCTTTATATTGTGTGCTTTTGCAAAATCAGATACAAACGGTATTTGGGCAGAGTATGCAGGACCTATGATTAAATCAACCTTGCTTAATCTGTTGTCTGCCAAAACGGCTTTAATAGACTCTTTTGTCTTGCCTATGTCGTATGTGTCAAAAGTAACATTGTATCCCAATTTTGTCAGTGAATCTGCCGCAATAAGGCAACCTCTGTAGAAATCAACAAATTTCTCATCGCTTTCAGTGTAGTTATTAATGTTGAAAGGCATCAGTATTGCCATGTTTATACTGCTCTTTTTGGTTTTTGGAGCCCAATCTTCTTCATCAGATTCAAAATACTCTTCAGCAGTTGCAGACTCAACAGCAGGCTCAACAGCAGGCTCAGCGGGTTGTGCAGGTACGGCTTGTTGTACAGGTTGTGCCTGCTCTGAAGCATGTTCTGAAGCCAGTATCGTGCCTGATGTCTTTGGAATCCTAAGTTCTTCACCAATTGAAAGGACATCAGATTCAGGATTATTGTTCTTTATGTCTTCAACAGTAACTCCATACCTTTTTGACAGGCTGTAGAGGGTTTCTCCTTTCTCCACAACATGTACTGTATATGAAGGTGTGTTTTTTGATACAGGGGTATAAGTGGAGACGGAAATTTCAGTAGGGTTTACAGGAATGTAAAGTGTCTGACCAAGTTTAAGCCCTTCGCCAATTTGGTTGGCATCGTTGATTTGCTTTATTGTTACATTAAACTTTTTGCTGATGGCATAAAAGCCTTCGCTCTTTTGAACTGTGTAAATGTAGTACTCCTTACCGTTTATTACGGTTTTCGGGTAGTTAGGCTCTTCTGCAAAAATAGAGAGCACGATAAGCGATAAAGCCAATATAAAGCCTGTTTTTTTCATTGTTTTTTGTGCTGTTTTGTTTTTAGACAACATATAATTTGCGAAGTTACAAAAAAATTATGAAACTTAGAGGGATTTTTTATACCTTTGAACTCTCAAATAATTAACAAATGAGAAAGATATTGTTTATTTTGGTTTTTTCAGTGGCCTCTACCGTATCTGTAATGGCGGAATTCAGGTTTATTAACACTGAATTTGCAAGTGAGCCTGCTGATAAAAATTCCGGCGTTGATTCAATTTTTGTTGTAAAAGGCAATGAAAATATTAAAATGTGCTACAATGCCACCAAATCTTTTGCCTTTGTTTGGAAATCTTTTGATTTGGGGGGCAATGTGGAGGTGCTTAAGGAAGAGGAAGAGCCGGTGTCATTTACAGAGTTGGATTTGTCAGGGGTTACGGCATCGGGGTACATACTTGAATTCTCTAAAGACTCGGCACAAATTGTCTGGGTGTACAACTCTTCTGATTTCAAGCCTGAAATAACCTCTGTATCAGTTGATTCCACAAATTTTGACTATTGTGAGTTCATTACATTGTTGATAGACACAAAAATAAAGCCAATGGAGTATAACATTCCTAATGGTTTGAGTTTCAATGTTAAACAACAATATAAACTGACATACGATTCCACCTATTATTCAGACAAGAATTATATTACAGAGCAAAAAAGTTACTTTTTTAATGCACAGGAAGCATTCATTTTTCCATCGCCTTTGGGCTCCACAACCTTTACCGTTGAAGGTAATCAGTTTACTATGCAACTTGGTGATACTGTGCGTGCCGTTTCTGAAAAGTTTGAGCCTGTGGCAGTAGCCTCTCATATATTTACAAGCGTTAGAATAAGGGAATACGCTGATAATGAACTTGATAAGGGAGACCCGTCAGAATCAAAGGAAGATGTATATCAACATAAAGGTTCCGCTCCGCTTAACTTTGAGGCGTTGAACTATTCTTCAGAAGGGGCATTCCACTATATGTGGACTGTTTCAACTGACAAGCAGTTCAAGTCAATTATGTTCAAGTCATTTGACAGGGATTTTAGATACACATTTAATGACAAAGGCACCTATTATGTAAAGGTTGAAGTGTCAAATGCCACTGTGTCAGAAGATTATAAGTTGGGCTGTACACAGGTTAAAGAGTATCAGATTGATGTTCTTGAGTCAAAACTTGAAGTGCCTAATGTATTTACACCTAATGGTGACGGTAAAAATGATTTGTTTAAGGTTGCATATAAGTCTATAGTCAAGTTCCACGGATGGATATATAATCAGTGGGGCAGATTGGTTTATGAGTGGACAGACCCTGCTTTGGGTTGGGACGGTACAATTAATGGCAAAGATGCTCCTGACGGTGCTTACATGTATATTATTGAAGCCACCGGCGATGACAAGGATGAGCAAACCGGAAAACAGATTACCTACCTGAGGAAGGGGAGTGTCAGTATAGTTAGATAAATATTATCTTGGGATTTCCTTAACCTCCAAATCAAATATTCTGCTTCCGTCTATCTTGAATCGTACCAGCGTGCGTACAATCTGCCAGCCTTGCAGACCTGCGGCACCAGGGTTTATGTGGAGTAGTCCGAGTGTTTTGTCATTCACCACTTTCAGTATGTGCGAATGACCTGCTATAAATAGGTTAATGTTGTTTCTTCGCAATAAGTCTGCCACGCCTGGTGCATATTTTCCCGGATACCCTCCAATATGTGTCATATACACATTCACATCCTCCACCTTAAAGCAGTAATGTGGTTGAAGCATAGTGCGTAAAGGGTAACCGTCACAGTTGCCTACAACAGCCTTTACAGGTTTCAGTTCCATTAGTCTGTTATAGAGTTCAAGTGTACCTATGTCTCCTGCATGCCATATCTCATCACACGGCATAAAAAAATCGGCGTACCGGTCATCCCAGTAGCCGTGAGTGTCAGATAATAGACCAATAGTAGTCATTATTTCTTATCTGTAGGTGCAGGCTGTTCTTTTTCTTTTTCTTTTTCCTTTTCCTGTCCACCCATTTTGCAACCTCCGTTAAATATGGCACCTTGCTCAATAATAAGAGTAGAGGTTATAATGTTTCCCTTAATTTTGCCTGTAGATTTAAGTGAAAGGGTGTCAGTGGCGTTAATGTTGCCAATAATGTTTCCCATTATATCTACATTTGCCGCTTTGATTTCACCTGAAATAATGCCTTTGTCTCCAACAACAACCTTACCTTTTGAATTTATGATACCCTCAATGCTACCGTCAATTCTTATATCGTTGTTTGTTGTAATTTCACCCTTAACATATGTTCCCTGTGCAATAACATTGTGGGACAAACCTGTGCTAACTTCTTCAATTTTTGCCATAACCCTGAAATTTTAATTAAAAAAGGAAAGGCTGGCTACATCGCACCGCTCAACCAACGTACCCTTGCTGCGGTCAAGCCCTGGGGGATTGGGAGGGAGCTGGTCGTGTAGTACCTTTCCCAAGGTGCAAAGATACGCATTTTTTGAGAGATTACAAAATTTTTGCAAAAAATGCAATCATTTTTGGGTTTTTGCTCTTGTTTGTTTATATTTGCAGTTTGTAATAATGTGTAACAACAATGGAGAAATTTGAACAAAGAATGTTTGCCAATAAGCAGGCTATGTATTATGGTGTGTTTATGGGGCTGTTTCTGGTACTCAAATTTGCTGTTGATGTTTCTGTCAAGGGAACATGGGGTGCGTTTTTGTCAGGCGTGTGCCTTGTACTGATTCCTATTGTTGCCTATAGGTTTACAATAATTTTCAAAAGGAAGTCAGGCTGTGCAGAGGAGATAGGTTTTGGGGTGTGCCTGAGGTTTTGTATCTATCTTTTCTTTTTTGCATCCATGTTTTTGGCTGTTGCACAGTATGTTTATTGTCAACATATAAACCCTAATTATTTGAATGAACAGGTTGAAATGGTCATTAATACCTTGTCTCAATTGCCTGACTCTTCTGCAACAGTTGAACAGTTTAAGAAGGCACTAAGTGAGGTAGGTGTGCCTTCAGCCGCCACTGTTGCCATTCAAACTATTTGGATTTACATTGTTGTAGGGCTTATTTTAGGATTACCAATTGCGGCAATAGCAAAAAAAATAAAGGAGAAAGGATAAAGGAGACTGTTACTAGGAATGAGAGCAGAACCAAGTTTACTTGAGTTATGCCGAATGACGAAGTAACATGGTTAAAACGGAGTTTTAACAAAGGAGAATTGCTAATTACTAATTACTAATTGCTAATTGTATTATGAATATATCAGTTGTAATACCATTATTTAATGAGCAGGAATCACTTCCTGAATTGTTCCAGTGGGTCAAGAGGGTGATGAGTGAAAACAAATTTTCATTTGAGGTGATTTTTGTTGACGATGGCTCTACAGATGGCTCTTGGAGTACAATTTTGGAATTGTCAAAGGATAATAAGGAGGTTAAGGGCATTAAGTTCCGCCGTAATTACGGAAAATCTCCGGCTCTTTACTGTGGTTTTGAACAAGCCCAAGGCGATGTTGTAATTACAATGGACGCTGACCTTCAGGATAGCCCCGATGAGATACCTGAACTATATAAGATGATAACAGAAGACGGATATGATTTGGTATCGGGGTGGAAAAAGAAGAGATATGACCCAAAATTGACCAAGAATCTGCCAAGCAAATTATTTAACGCAACTGCAAGAAAGGTGTCAGGTGTTAAGTTACATGATTTCAATTGTGGCTTGAAGGCTTATAGAAAGGAAGTTGTAAAGAATATTGAAGTTTATGGGGAAATGCACCGATACATACCTTATCTGGCTAAGAATGCGGGATTTGACAAGATAGGGGAGAAGGTGGTTCACCATCAGGCAAGAAAGTATGGAAACAGTAAGTTTGGATTTGACCGTTTTGTTCACGGATATCTTGATTTGCTGAGCCTTTGGTTCTTGACAAAGTTTGGTAAAAAGCCAATGCACTTCTTTGGAGTGTGGGGTTCAGTTATGTTTATTATAGGTTTCATTATGGTTGTGGTGGTTGCAGCCATTAAGCTTGCCGCCATTATAGGTGGCTATAGGGCACCTCTTATTACAAGCAGTCCCTATTTTTATTTTGCTATGCTTGCAATGGTGCTTGGAACACAATTCTTTGTTACAGGATTCCTTGGAGAGTTGATTTCAAGAAGCGCTGGAGAGAGGAACCATTATCAGATTGAAAGATTAATATAAAATGGTGAATCGGAGAACCGGTTAATCGGTTAATCGATTCACCGATTTCATAATTCACTGATTAAACAATATTTTATGGAACTATTTTTGCAAATATTAGCTTATACCATTCCGGCACTTGTGGTGTTTGTTATGGTCTATATTGTTATGCGTAAGTTTTTTGGTGAGGAGGAAGCACGTCGCCGTTATCTGCTTGCAAAGGAGTGTCAGAAAACCACTTTGCCGGTACAGTTTACTGCGTATGAACGTCTTGTGCTGTTTTTGGAGAGGATAAGTCCTGACAGCCTTTTGGTGCGTCTGCATGATTCAAAGCTTACCGCCTTGCAGTATCACGCATCGCTACTTGTAGATATCAGAGCAGAGTTTGAACACAATGTCGCCCAGCAGATTTATGTAAGCGATGAGGCTTGGAACGTAACTAAAAACGCTAAGGAGAATATTATTCAAATGATTAATGCTTGTGCCGCCAAAGTGCCGCCTGAAGCCCCTGCAGAGCAACTTGCAGGTGTAATTTTGGGTGTCTATCAAGAGGGTGAGTCTCCAACGGCATTGGCTATTTCATTCTTGAAAAGTGAAATCAAACGTTATTTCATATAAATTGAAAAAGTTTTCATACATATTGGTGTTTATTGGTGTGGTGATGACGGTGTTAGTATCGGTGTCATCATGTAAAAAGAACTGTTATAGCCCGTCAAGGTCATTGGCAGGCGTGCTTTTTGTTGATTCAGTAACAAGAAAGGCATACACAGTCAAGAATCTTACGGTAAAGGCTATAGACAACGATACCATATTGTATAACAATGTGAGTGTCAGTGCGGTATATCTGCCGTTGCATTTGAGTAAAAATGAGACCACATATACATTTACAGTTGCAGCGGCAACAGAGGGCGGCTCAGCAGTAACATACAATTTGACACTGTATCACAGAATGGAGCCCCAGTTTGTATCGCCAGAGTGCGGATGTGTGCCAACGTATCTACTTGACAGTGTGAAAGTTGACAATAATGCCGCATTTAAGAAAATGGAATTGTATAATAAGTTTGTCCAAAATATAGAGCAGGATGCACATGTCAAGATACATTATTAACATACTGATTTTGTTGACTATGCCTGCTATGGCAATGGCTAATATCATGAACGCTGATACCATTCATGTTGCTACGGTTGATTCCATTGCCTCCGATACGGTAAAACTTGTACAAGTTGATTCTGTGTTTGCAATTAACAGGGCAGAACACACCGCAGATACCATTGCTCTTAAAATGCCTGTCTATCAAGGAACTTACCTTAATCTTGATATTTTTAATCCTATTGCCACCGCATTTAACGGCGGTAGGTTTGAGTTTGTTGTAAGTGCCGATGTTGACTTGTGGCACAGGTTATTCCCTGTATTGGAGTATGGCATGATGTTTATGAATAAGGACTACACCACCTATAAGTATAAGACAGACGGTCTGTTCTTGCGCGTTGGAGCAATGTACAATTTTTTGAATGCAAAGCCTGACCGTAAAAAGGACCACAGTCTTTCAGTAGGTGTAAGATATGCCTATTCAAATGTAAACTACACACTTTCTGATGTTCAGCTGACATCGTCCGATTGGAAAGACGAGTCAGTTACAGTGTCCAATAATAAAAAGGTGGCAAATGTGGGGTGGGTTGAGTTTGTTGCCTCACTGAATGTGCAAATCTACAAAGATTTCTTTATGGGCATAACTGCAAGGGTAAAGACTTTCTCTCACTTTTATGCTCCTTGTCTGAATTATCCTACATTTATTCCAGGTTTTGGAGAATACACAGATTCTGCTGTCAATTTTGGTTTTGACTACACTTTGACATACAGAATACCTTCAAAAAAGGTTAAAAAATACAGAGAGTCATTGGCGCAGTAAAAAATGTTAATAACTCACGCCGTTATTTTCCCGTTTTTGGTTTTATATTAACTAACTTTGTGGTGTTTTAAGGAAAACTTCACAAAATTTCATATATGAACTCAATATCATCATTAAACAAAGCGGCTGACAATATCAGGATTCTTTCTGCCGCAATGGTTGAAAAAGCAAAGTCAGGACACCCAGGAGGTGCAATGGGAGGTGCAGATTTTATAAATGTGCTATACTCTGAATTTTTGGAGTATGACCCTGATGACGCATCGTGGGTAAACAGAGACAGATTCTTCCTTGACCCTGGTCACATGTCTCCAATGCTTTATTCCGCACTTACACTTGCAGGAAAATACACTTTGGATGACCTTAAGACCTTCCGTCAGTGGGGTACAGTATGTCCAGGTCACCCTGAAGTTGATTTTGCACATGGTATTGAAAATACATCGGGACCTCTTGGTCAGGGGCACACAATGGCTGTGGGTGCCGCCATTGCAGAGCGTTTTATGGCAGCAAGGTTTGGAGAGTGGACAAAACATAAGATTTACACCTATATATCTGACGGTGGTATCCAAGAGGAAATTTCTCAAGGAGCAGGCAGAATTGCAGGTTTGCTTGGACTTAGCAACCTTATTATGTTCTTTGACGCCAACAAGGTTCAGCTTTCAACGTATGTAAATGAGGTTACAGGTGAGGATACCGCTCTCAAATACAAGGCTTGGGGTTGGAATGTAATTACCATTGACGGCAACGATGCCGCCCAAATTCGTGAGGCATTGACTAAGGCAAAAGCGGAAACAGAACGTCCTACACTTATTATTGGTAATACAGTAATGGGTAAAGGTGCTTTGGGACCTAACGGAGAAAGTTATGAGAATAAGGTTTCAACTCACGGACAGCCGCTTTCCAAGGCAGGTGTTGATGTTGCAAAAACCATTGCAGGTCTTGGCGGTAACCCTGATGAGCCGTTCCAAATATTTGATGAGGCTGCTCAAATTTATGCCGCACGTAGAGAGGAGTTGAAAAAGATTGCCGCAGCACGCAAGGCAGAGGAGGCCGCATACGCTAAGGCAAATCCTGATATGTATAAGAAATTCAATGATTTCTACAGCAAGAAATTGCCTGAGATAGATTTTTCTGCCATTGAGCAGAAACAAGACCAGCCTACACGCTCAGCATCGGGTAGTATGCTTGCATTATTCTCTTCTAAGATAGAGAATATGGTGGTTTCTTCCGCTGACTTGTCAAATTCAGATAAGACAGAGGGATTCCTAAAGAACAGTAAGCCGTTTGTTAAGGGAGATTTTTCCGGTGGATTCCTTCATGCAGGAGTCAGTGAGCTTACTATGGCTTGCATTATGAACGGTATGGCACTGCACGGTGGTATTATTCCTGTTTGCGGCACATTCTTTGTATTCTCTGATTATATGAAACCGGCATTCCGTATGTCTGCATTGCAACGCTTACAAGTTATATATGTGTGGTCTCACGATGCGTTCAGAGTGGGAGAGGATGGTCCTACACACCAGCCTGTGGAACAGGAACTTCAGGTAAGACTTATGGAAGCCGTTAAGAATCATAAAGGCAAGAACTCAATGCTTGTTTTGCGTCCTGCCGATGTTGATGAAACAACAGTTGCATGGCAAATGGCATTGGAGAATACTGATACTCCTACAGGTCTTATTCTGTCTCGTCAGAATGTAAAGAGCCTGCCTCGTGGTGAGAACAAGTATAAGAGTGCACTTGGTGCTAAGAAGGGTGCTTACATTGTAAAAGATGCTAAAGATTTTGATGTAACATTAGTTGCAAGCGGTTCAGAAGTATCCACGCTGTTTGATGCCGCCGCACTGCTTGAAGAGAGAAAAGACTTAAAGGTAAAAATAGTTTCTATTCCAAGCGAAGGGCTGTTCTTTACACAGTCAGAACAGTATCGTAGCAGCGTAATAGACTACAGTAAGCCTGTATTTGGACTTACTGCTGGGCTTCCTATGACACTTCAGCGTACAGTAGGGTTAAAAGGTACTGTTGCAGGTCTTGACCACTTTGGACTTTCTGCTCCTTACACTGTTCTTGATGAGAAATTCGGGTTCAACGGAGAAGCGGTATACTCAAAAGTTTTGAATTATATTCAAAACTTTTGTTGAATCGGTGAACTGGTGAATCGGTGAATCGTATCACCGCATAGACGATTTATGGATTACATTACCTTGATACTGCTATCAGTTGGTTTGGCAATGGACTGCTTTGCAGTTTCTGTTGCAAAATCTGCTGTTGTGGGCAAAATTCAGTGGAGTTGGGTGCTGTTTATGGCATTTATGTTTGGACTGTTTCAGGGAGGAATGCCACTGATAGGTTACCTGATTGGTAATGAATTTATTGATTATATAAATTCTTTTGACCATTGGATAGCATTTGCAATGCTTACAGCCATAGGCATTAAGATGATAATAGAGGATATTAAACCAAGTAAGGAGAATACCTCTGGTAATTATTCATACGAATTTGGTTCAATTGTTTTACTCTCTTTTGCCACAAGTATTGATGCCTTGGCATCGGGGTTAGTGTTTCTGTCATATCCTGACAGTTTGGTGGAAGGCATAATAATTATTGCTATAGGCAGTTTCCTTCTGTCATTGATAGGCTCTCTTTTAGGTACATGGCTTGGCAAAACCATTAAATTCAAGTTTGGAGTACTTGGTGGCATAATCCTCATTGCCATCGGGGTTAAGATTGTCCTTGAGCACTGCTGTGCTACCTGCTGTTAAGACAATTCTTTAGAATATTATCTGGGGATAAGAGTATTTTATTGAAAATAATTTGCAATTAGAAAAAAAGTTGTAACTTTGTAGTGTTATTATGTTTCAGCCACTCTCTAAATCATGCCTTTGCATATTTGATTTAGATGGTACAGAACTATAGAAGCAAAGGACAGTCTATAGGCT
>JAZUKL010000097.1:0-12151 GCA_045643245.1 Candidatus Enterocola sp. | reverse complement strand
CTGTTAAATTTCATAAAAATTTATTCTAAATTTTTATGCATGTTTGTTCGTGACTCGGCATAATCAGATAAACCTGATTCTGCTCTCGCTACTCCAAACAGTCATAAATATTGGTTAATTGTCCCTTGTCCCTTGACCCTTAATTCATACATCACTCCGCATGAGCCTTATTCCATTATAAAGTATAGAAATCAACCTACGTTTATACAGGTCTCCCACCGCTTTTTTGTAGGTCTTTTTGCTGATACCAAAAAGATTATATATCAGTTCAGGTTCACTCTTGTCTGTTACGGCTATGAATCCACCCTCTGATTTAAGTTTCTCCAAAATCTTTTCTGCCTCAGCACTTATGGCTCCATATCCGTTAGGTTTTAGGCGTACATCAACCTTACCGTCTTCTCTAACCTTCTCTATGTAGCCATCTGTCTTATCTCCTATATGCAGTGGCTTAAACACATCGCTACTGAATATCAACCCCTTAAACTCTCCATTGATTACAACCTTATAGCCAAGTTCTGTTTTAGATGCTACTATAAGAGACACTTTATCTTTGGCGTGCAATGATGTTACATCGGGGTTAGTGAATTTTTCCCACCTTGCCGATGCACACACTCTATGGGTAACACCATCTTCATACACATATACAAACACCTTGTCGCCCTCTTTCAGGTCTCCACGCTGCTCACTGAACGGAACAAGCAGGTCTTTCATAATACCCCAATCAAGGAACGCACCAAAATCAGTCACCTGCTTAACCCTCATAACAGCAAACTCACCGGCTTCTGCATACGGTTTAACAGTAGCGGCTATGGGGCGGTCCTCGCCATCAGTATATACAAACACCTCCAACTCATCACCCACATGGCACACCTGAGGCACATATCGGTTTGGAAGCAACACCTCCTTGCCCTCCGCATCTGCCAAATACACACCTGCCTCAGCATGTCGGTTTACTTTCAATATTTGTGTTTTTCCTATTTGCATATCCCTGTTCCTTGACCCTTGTTCCTAAAATATTAAAATTCACTTGAAAAGTGAAATTTAATATTCTTAAAATCCTCCTGTGCCATTTGCAGCATATAGGCTGAGTCTGCAAGGAACACATCTCGGTTCTCCTTATCCTTAGCCATATACTGATATTTGCGTTTCTTAAAATTCTCAAGTTCAGCCGCATCATCACTCTCTATCCAGCACGCTTTATAAAGGCGGATTGGCTCCCAACGGCATTGGGCATTATACTCATGCAGCAGACGATACTGAATAACCTCAAACTGCAACTGCCCCACTGTACCTATAATCTTACGCCCGTTAAACTGATTTACAAAGAGTTGAGCCACACCCTCATCCATAAGTTGGTCTATACCCTTTTGCAGTTGTTTTTGCTTCATAGGGTCAGCATTTTCAATGTATTGGAACATCTCAGGAGAGAAACTTGGCAACCCCTTAAAATGAATGTCCTCACCCGATGAGAGGCTGTCGCCAATCTTAAAGTTACCGTTATCGGGCAATCCCACTATATCGCCGGCATACGCCTCATCTACGGTCTCCTTACGCTGAGCCATAAAGGCTGTAGGGGCTGCAAATTTCATAAGGCGGTTAAACCTTACATGCTTATAGTTTACATTACGCTCAAACTTACCACTGCAAACCTTGACAAACGCTATACATGAGCGGTGATTAGGGTCCATATTGGCGTGTATCTTGAACACAAACCCAGAGAACGCCTGTTCCATAGGTTCTACCTTACGCTCTATAGCCTCCACCGCTCTTGGGCTTGGGGCAATCTCTACAAAACAGTCAAGCAGTTCCTTTACTCCAAAAGTGTTCAACGCACTGCCAAAGAATACAGGAGCCAGGTCTCCTCTCAGATACTCATCAACATTAAACGGATTATATACACCCTGAATCAGGTCTAAATCCTCTCGCAGTTTGGCGGCATCCTTTTCTCCTATATAACCTTCTAACTCCTTACTGTTCAAATCCTTGAACTCTATAGTCTCTGAAACGGTCTGCTTATTGGGAGTGTATAGGTTCAAATCCTCTTTGTATATATTATATACACCCTTGAAGTTCTGCCCCATATTTATAGGCCAACTGAGCGGGCGAACCTTAATGCCAAGTTCCGCCTCAACCTCATCCATAAGGTCAAACGGGTCACGCCCCTCACGGTCCATCTTGTTCATAAACACCATAACAGGGGTCTTACGCATACGGCAAACCTGCATCAGTTTACGGGTCTGAGTCTCAACACCTTTTGCTGAGTCTATAACTATAATTACGCTGTCAACCGCCGTAAGGGTGCGGAAAGTGTCTTCTGCAAAGTCTTGGTGTCCAGGGGTATCCAGAATATTTATTTTGAAGTCCCGATACTCAAAACCCATAACAGATGTGGCAACGGAGATACCTCTCTGTTTCTCTATCTCCATCCAGTCTGAAGTGGCTGTCTTCTTGATTTTATTGCTTTTTACCGCTCCTGCCACATGAATGGCACCACCAAAAAGCAACAGTTTCTCTGTAAGTGTGGTCTTTCCTGCATCGGGGTGGGAAATAATGGCAAATGTACGCCTACGCTTTATCTCTTCCGCTAAAGTCATAAATCAATTCTCTGCTACGGCTTTTGTTTCATATTTGAAGTACTCAAGAATAGGGCTTGCAGACACACTTGAAATTACATAATCACTGATTGTATCTTTGAAGGCATCCTTAAAGCGTTTCAACGCATCTTCAACACTCTCCGCTCTAACCAGCAGAGTTTGAGGCACAAGACACTCAATGCCACGCTCCTCATCAACAACGGTGATTTTAATCTTAACAGTAAACCAATCCTCACACAAATCCTCTTCCTTGAAAATAAGCTCCGCAATTTTAGCCTGCTTTATGTTAGTGATGGAATATTCACCCTTGATGTATTGGGCAACCTCTTTAACTATTCTTGCCTCAGCCTCAGTATAACTCAAGGCATCAACCAAGTAAGACTCATTAACCTTTTTCAGTTTGCCGCAATCCTTATCGTTAGGGTCTGTAATCTGCTTTTCATAGCGGATTTTGCATTCAAAATATTTTGCCATAATCTGTATAATTTTTCACTTTGCAAATTTACGATTAAGTGAGGGAAGTTGCAAAAAAATCTCCGTTTTTGTTTAGAGAAATATAGGGGTGGTATCAGAAAAATTTATAATTTTGCACTTTGAAACAATAATCCTATGCGGAAAATCATTGTTGCAATACTGTTTCTATGCACCACACTGTGTGCTACCGCCCAAATCAACACAGACAAGATTTTAGATTTGGGAAAAAACGCACTGTACTTTGAAGATTACGTGGTGTCAATAGGCTATTTCAACCAAGTTATAGAGGCAAAACCGCACCTTACTGACCCATATTTTTTCCGTGCCATTGCCAAACTCTACCTTGAGGACTACACCGGTTGCATTGCTGACTGCAATTCCGCCCTTGACATAAATCCGTTCCTTTCAAAAGTCTATTACTTAAGAGGTTACGCAAAAAGATACATTAGGGATTGGGATTCCTCATCGGCCGATATGCGAAAGGCTCTTGAATTTGACCCTGAGAACAAAGAGGTTTATATAGTGCTGATTGAAAATCTATTACAGCAAGACAAATTAGATGAGGCGTATAATGAGGGCATGCAGACTATTGAAATGTTCCCCCACTATGCCGATACCTACATTCTGCTTACCCAAGTGCTTCTCATGAAAAAAGACACCGTAAGGGCAGAGAGCATACTTGACACAGGTATAAAATACAACTCAGACAGAGAGATGGGCTATGCAATCCGCGGTATGCTCCGATATGAGAAAAAGGATTTCAAAGGGGCTTTGGAAGACCTGAATGAAGCAGTAAGAATAAACGGATTCCGCTCTGACTTTCTTATAAACAGAGCCATTATTAAAATGGAACTCAATGACTTAAAGGGTTCTCTAACTGACTACAACGATGCCATAAAACTTGACAACAAGAACGCATCGGCGTACTATAACAGAGGTATATTGAAAGCAGAGATTGGCGATGACAACAACGCCGTTGATGACTTTGACGTTTGCATTGCACTTGACCCAAACAACTATATAGCCTATTTTCAGCGTGCCATGCTACTCTATAAAATTGGGGAGTACAGAAAATCACTTGAAGACTACAACACTATAATTAAAAAATACCCTGACTTTACACCTGCATACATAGGCAGAGGCGATGTAAAAAAGAAGTTGAGAGACCGCCAAGGTGCTGAAAAAGACTACTTTGACGCAGCCCAAATTGAGCGTGATATAAAGAGCGGAAAACGTAAGCCACGCCAAGGAGACCAAGCGGAACTTGAGCCTACAAAAGAGGCACGTGCAATTGTTCAGAAACTTAACAGCAATGCCGCCGACAAATATAAGAATGAGATGCGAGGTCAGGTTCAGGATAAGGATATTGACATAGTTCCGCTTCCATGTTTTGTTGTGGCAGTGGCAGACTCAACAGCAAAAACATATCGCAAACAACTGTACCACAAAGATATAGAGGAGGCAAACCGCCAACTTACAGACAAACTCAGTTTCTGCCTTTCAGATAATATAAAGACAAAAGTTGATTTTGGAGGAACCACAGTTGTATGCACAGAGCCAATGTGTTTCTTTAACCGTGGATGTGAAAAGAACCTGCTGCTGAAAGAGCAAGTTATAAACGGCAGACAGATTATGGTATCGGACTGTATATCAGCCATAAATGACTATACTATGGCATATCAGTTAGACAACACTATAGTGTATGCCCTCTATAATATTGCTAATGTCTACTTAATTTCAAAGGACTTTCAATCAGCCATAGAATACTACACAAAGGCTATAGAACAATATGACCGATTTGCAGAGGCGTACTACAACCGAGCCTTGATTTATATATGGCAAGGCAATAAGGAGGAAGCCAGAAAAGATTTAGGGAAAGCCGGAGAATTAGGGCTTTATGGAGCGTACAACGTAATGAAACGCTACGCTAAATAAGTGGACAATGGACAGTGGACAATGGACAGTGGACAATTTCTCACTGTCAACTGTCAACTATCAACTGTCAACTATTTAGTGCAATCCTGAATACTTCTGTAACGTTTGAAACATAGTGGAATTTAAGCCCCTTCAGGTAGATTGGCTTTATCTCATCTATGTTCTTCTTGTTATCCTTACAAAGAATAAGAGTGGTTACACCAGCACGTTTTGCGGCAAGAATCTTCTCCTTAATGCCACCCACAGGCAGCACATCGCCAAGCAGAGTTATTTCACCCGTCATGGCAATATGAGATTTAACCTTACGCCCTGTAATAGCGGATAGCAGACTTGTGGCAATAGTAATGCCTGCTGACGGACCGTCTTTAGGAATTGCCCCCTCTGGCACATGAATGTGAATGGCTGCGTCATCAAAAAATTTCTCCTTGATTCCCACCTCTTTAGCGTGTGCCTTTATATATGATAAGCCAAGCGATGCAGACTCTTTCATAACATCGCCCAAATTACCCGTAAGAGTAAGGCTTGGAGTTTTGCTGTGGCTTATGCTTGTCTCAATTTCAAGCGTAACCCCACCTACTGATGTCCACGCAAGACCCGTAACCTTGCCCACCTGCAAATCCTTTTTCTGCGAATCAATGCTATATGTTTCAGTACCAAGAAGTTTCCTTACCCCATCAACATCAATATTCCCATTAAACTCCTCTTCAAGAGCCACCTTCTTGGCAATTTTACGAGCAACACTTGCAATCTGCTTGTCCAACGCCCTTACCCCTGATTCCTTTGTGTAGCAGTCAATTATGTATGAAACAGCCTTTTTTGACATCTGGGCTTGTTTCTTTGTTATTCCATGATTCTTCCACTCATTAGGAATAAGGTGTCGCATGGCTATCTCAACCTTCTCCTGCTCAATGTAACCGCTTATATTAATAAGTTCCATACGGTCAAGTAGTGCCGGCGATATGGTACTCAGCGTATTGGCAGTGGCTATGAACAACACTTTTGAAAGGTCATAGTTTATATCAAGGTAGTTATCGTGGAAAGTACTGTTCTGTTCAGGGTCAAGCACCTCAAGCAACGCCGATGCCGGGTCTCCCTTATAGTCTGCCCCCACCTTATCAATCTCATCAAGTATGAACACCGGATTTGAAGAGCCTACCTTCAAAATGTTTTGTATTATACGTCCCGGCATTGCACCTATATAAGTACGTCTGTGTCCGCGAATCTCAGCCTCATCATGAAGTCCGCCAAGCGACACCCTTGCATACTTTCTGCCAAGTGCCTGTGCCACAGACTTTCCAAGAGATGTCTTACCCACTCCCGGAGGTCCGTAAAGGCATATAATAGGAGATTTCATGTCTCCTTTCAGTTTAAGCACTGCAAGATGCTCAATTATGCGGTCCTTTACATCGTCAAGTCCGTAATGGTTCTTATCTAAAACATTTTGTGCCTTCTTTAGGTCAAAATCATCAACCGTATATTCATTCCAAGGCAAATCAACAAGCGTTTGCACATAATTAAGCTGAATTGAATAGTCAGGAGCACCTGAAGATAGTGCCTTTAGCTTGTCAATTTCCTTTCTTACATACCCTTTTGTTTCATCGTTCCACTTCTTCTTTGCAAACTTTTCCTCCACCGCCTTCAAATCCTGTTCCTGTGTAGTACCGCCCAACTCTTTCTGAATGGTTTTCATCTGCTGTTGCAGGAAGTATTCACGCTGCTGCTTGTCAATGTTCTCCATTGCCTTTGACTGAATGTTATTCTTAATCTGGAGCAGATTAACCTCCTTTGTCAAAGCGTTAAGCAACTGTGTGGCACGCTCTTGCAGTTCAGGAATCTCAAGCAGTTTCTGCTTGTCCTCAAGGGCTATGTTTATATTACAACTTATGTAGTTTATTATGAAAGCCGGGCTATCAATATTCTTTATGGCAAACATCATATCCTGATGTGAGCCTCCGCTCAAACGCACAATCTGTTGAGTGGCGTCCTTAATGGCTGCAATGTGAGCCTTAAACTCACGGTCTGCAGGCACTTTTTTAGGTTGTGGGTGCAACTCTATTTTTGCCTTAAAATAAGGGTCAGTGCTGGTCATCTCTATTATTGAGAAACTGCATCTGCCCTGCAGTATTATGGTGGTTGAGCCGTCAGGCATTTCAAGAGTACGCAGAATCTGGGCAACGGTACCAACCGTAAACAGGTCTTTTTCAGTAGGTTCCTCCACTATTCCGTCTCTTTGTGCCACAGCCCCTATCACTCCGTTACTCTCATAAATCTCTCTTACAAGTTTGAGTGATTTCTTTCTGCCTACATTTATTGGCAACACTATACCAGGAAACAGCACAACATTTCTGAGTGGCAGTATTGGTACATCGATGCCGGAATTTATCTTCTCAATATATTCTGTATCGTCATCGGCAATCATAGGAATCAGTGTTGACTCATCTCTGTTAGCCGCATGTGCCTCAATAAGTATTTTACTGTCTAACTCTTTCATTAATAATGTATTATAATGCCGAATCAAATTGTTTCAGGAACCGTAGGTCATTCTCTGAGAACATTCTAAGGTCCTTGCAACGGAATTTAAGGTTTGCAATTCTCTCAACGCCCATACCAAATGCGTATCCTGAATAAACTTTTGAATCTATGCCGCAAGCCTCAAGAACGGCAGGGTCAACCATACCACAACCAAGAATCTCTACCCAACCTGTATGTTTACAGAAATTACAACCTTTTCCACCGCACAAATCACACGATATATCCATTTCGGCACTTGGCTCCGTGAACGGGAAATATGATGGACGCAAACGTATTTGGGTTTCCTCTCCAAACATCTCCTTTGCAAAGTAAAGCAACGCCTGTTTCAAGTCAGCAAACGATACATTTTTATCAATGTAAAGTCCTTCAACCTGATGGAAAAAGCAGTGTGCACGGTAAGATATTGCCTCATTTCTATATACTCTACCCGGGCAAAGTACTCGGATAGGAGGCTTTTGGGTGGTCATTACATGGGACTGTACGCTTGATGTGTGTGTACGCAGCAGTATATCAGGGTTCTTTTCTATGAAGAATGTGTCCTGCATATCACGTGCAGGGTGCTCAGGCGGAAAATTCAATGCTCCAAAAACATGCCAGTCATCTTCTATTTCAGGACCCTCTGCCACTGTGAATCCAAGGCGTGAGAATATTTCAATTATCTCATTCTTAACTATTGAAAGCGGATGTCTTGTTCCAAACTCTATTGGGCTTTCTGTGCGGGAGAGGTCAATTTTATTTGATGTAGCAGCCTGATTCTCATAAATGCTCTTCATCTCATTGAGTTTATCCTGCGTTAGGTTCTTAAGTTCATTAAGCATTTGACCTACAACGCGTTTTTCTTCTCCTGCAACGTTTTTGAAATCAAGGAACAGTTGTGATATCTCACCTTTCTTACTCAAATACTTGACTCTGAGTTGTTCCACTTCATCTTTATTTGAGGCGGTCAGATTCTGTACTTCCTGCAATAATGCCTGAATTCGTTCTTTCATAAATTTTTATTGTATTTTGAATCATCGTGCTATTAGAAAGGAAAAATTTATGAAAGATTTTTCCTTTTTTACTGGGGCGTATCCCCAGACCCCTACGCTTCGCGTTCGGGCTTACGCCCTCTGTCGCTTCGCTCCTAATGTCGTCATCTCGAGCATAGCGAGAGATCTTTAATTTTTTTGTTGCAAAGATACAAACTTTTTAACAACTATTCAACATATAGCAAACAAGTGATTATTTATTCATTAAAAGTTATTATATTTGCAACACAAAAAAAATTATCATGGGAAAGATTATTGCAATAGCAAATCAGAAAGGTGGCGTAGGCAAAACCACTACCGCCATTAATTTGGCAGCATCGTTGGCTATTCTTGAAAAAAAGGTTTTGATTGTAGATGCAGACCCTCAGGCTAACGCATCGTCAGGGTTGAATATTGATGTAACAAATTTGAAAACAACAATTTATGAATGCCTTGTAAACGGAGATACTGCTTCTCAGGCAATTATCCATACAGATATGGACAATCTTGATGTTCTGCCGTCTCATATTGACTTGGTTGGTGCTGAGGTTGAGATGATTAAGATAGAGAATCGTGAGTATTTGCTAAAGAATCTGCTGAAGCCTGTCAAAGACAATTATGACTATATTATCATTGACTGTTCCCCGTCTCTTGGGCTTATAACAATTAACTGCCTTACAGCGGCTGACAGCGTAATAATTCCTGTTCAAGCTGAGTACTACGCTCTTGAAGGTATTAGTAAGCTACTGAATACCATCAAGATAATCAAAAGCCGTTTGAATACCGCACTTGAAATAGAAGGATTCCTGCTGACAATGTATGATTCAAGGCTGAAACTTGCAAATCAGGTTTATGGTGAAGTTAAGCAATACTTTGGAGCAATGGTGTTTGAGACTGTAATTCAGCGTAATATAAAACTGAGCGAATCTCCAAGTCATGGTATTCCTGTAATTCTCTACGATGCTGACTCACGTGGGGCTCAGAATCATATTCAACTTGCACAAGAAATAATTAAAAAGAATACAAAATAATGGCTCAACCAAAGAAAAACGCACTTGGCAGAGGTCTTGGGGCTTTAATTCAACTTGATGAAGTTCAAACCTCAGGCTCTTCACAAATAAGTGAGATTGCCCTAGATTTAATTGAAGCAAACCCAAATCAACCAAGAACCACTTTTGATGAGGAGGCATTGGATGAACTTGCCGCTTCAATAAAGGAACTTGGTGTGGTTCAACCTGTCACCCTTAGGGAACTTGGGAACGGGAAATATCAGATTATTTCAGGTGAACGCAGGTGTCGTGCATCGCGCAAGGCGGGGCTGACATCTATTCCAGCCTATATAAAAACCGCTGACGATGAGGCTCTTATGGAAATGGCTTTAGTTGAGAACATTCAACGTGAAGACCTTAACGCCATTGAAATTGCCCTTTCATACCAACGTCTTATTGATGACTACAAATTTACGCAGGAGCGTTTGGGTGAGAAAGTGGGCAAAAAGCGTGCCACCATTACTAATTATCTGAGATTGCTTAAGTTACCTGCTGAAATCCAACTTGGTCTTAAAGCCGGTAAAATTGATATGGGTCATGCCCGTGCTTTGGTTTCAATTGCTGACCCTGCACAAATGATAAAGGTTTATGAATATGTTGTAAAAGAGGGGCTTTCCGTACATAAACTTGAGGAGTTGATACAAAAAGGGGCATCGGTGGGTGAAACAAAAAAGAGGAGCGTAGGCAAGAGCGTATCGTCTGATTATGAGACACTAAGCAAAAAACTTACAGGCGTTTTCAACTCAAAAGTGGATATCAACAGATTGGAAAACGGAAGCGGAAAAATAATTCTCCGCTTCAAGAATGATGAGCAACTTGAAAACATTCTCTCTTTGCTTGACAAAATACAATAATGCACAAACATTTGGCATACATAGTTCTACTGATTTTTGTATCGGGGCATTTATATGCCGCTGATAGTCTGAACTTTGCAATGCCTGTGGACACAATAAACATAACTGAATTGGACTCTGTTCAAATGGCCAAGATGCTGAAACGCCATGCTATTCTGAAAAGGGTTCCCGACCCGCAGATGGCACCTTGGATTGCCGCCATTTTTCCTGGCATTGGACAGGCTTACAATCGTCAGTATTGGAAAATACCTATAATTTATGGTGGATTTTGCGGATTAGGATATGCTATAGCATGGAATAACGGACTTTATATTGACTACAGAAAGGGCTATACTGACCTTTGCAGTGCAGACCCCAACGCAAGATATTATGAGTATCTGCTGCCTGCCGATGTAAAGATTGACGCCTCTAACATTGATTACTACAAGCGTACTTTCAAAAGCAAAATGGAAGGGTATCAGCGTAATAGAGACCTGAGTATCATTGCCACAGTGGTTCTCTATATGCTCTCAATCATAGATGCCTACGTTGATGCACAATTACGTGACTACGATGTAAGCCCTGAACTCTCCATGTCATTCACCCCGTCAGTCATTCCGCCTACAAAAGACGGAGCCCTTGCCAGCTCCCTTGGCATGAGTTATCGTTTGAATTTTTAACTTTCAAATTTCAACTTTCAATTAAATTTTATATCTTTGCAGTTTGTAAGATATTATTATTTCTAATATAAAATTTTTATTATGGTTTATTCACATGAAGTAGAAAACATGTGTGTTGTAAAAAAAGGTCCAAACCACGGACCTGCCCCAATACCTGAAGAGGGTAAATGGGTAAAGGCTAAAGAGATTAAGGACATCTCAGGCTTGACACACGGTATTGGTTGGTGCGCTCCTGAGCAGGGTGCATGTAAATTAACTCTTAATGTAAAGGAAGGTGTAATACAAGAGGCACTTGTAGAGACTATAGGTTGCTCCGGTATGACACATTCTGCCGCTATGGCATCTGAGATTCTTCCTGGAAAAACTCTTCTTGAGGCTCTTAACACAGACCTTGTTTGCGATGCCATCAACACCGCAATGCGTGAGCTTTTCCTTCAGATTGTTTACGGTCGTACACAGTCTGCGTTCTCAGAGGGCGGTCTTACAGTTGGTGCAGGTCTTGAAGACCTTGGTAAAGGTTTCATAAGCCAAACAGGTACACTTTACAGCACTAAACTTAAAGGTCCACGTTACTTGCAGCTTACAGAGGGTTACATTACTAAAATGTTCCTTGATGCTGACGATGAGGTTTGCGGTTATGAGTTTGTACACCTTGGCAAATTTATGGATGCCATTAAAAAAGGTGTTCCAGCCGATGAGGCTCTTAAGAGCGTAACCGGAACTTACGGACGTACTAAGAAAGAGCAAGGTGCAGTTAAATCTATTGACCCACGTAAAGAATAAGGAGGACAAAGCCATGATTAGAGAAGTAAAATTTGAAAGTCAGGACCGCCGTGAGAAACAGATTCTTGCAGCGCTCAAAGAGAACGGAATCAATAGTATAGAGGAGGCAAATGAAATTTGTGAGAAAGCAGGACTTGACCCTTACAAGACCTGTGAAGAGACACAGATGATTTGCTTTGAGAACGCTAAATGGGCTTACGTAGTAGGTTCAGCCATAGCACTTAAGAAAGGTTGCAAAAATGCCGCAGATGCCGCAGAAGCAAT
>JAZUKL010000096.1:0-3450 GCA_045643245.1 Candidatus Enterocola sp. | reverse complement strand
TGTATAGGCGTTTATAACCTCTGTTCCATCTGCAAACGCTCCTCCTAAGTTAATTGGGACATTAGTTGGAGGCAGAACCTTAATTAAAACTATATCTGTATTAAACTTTCTGACACAGGTTGTTGAGTCAATAGTGGTTTGCACACCCATTCCTACGGCTGGATGGTATTTACGGAAAGCACAAAGTTTACTATAATGCTCCATAAGTTCCAAATCCATATTGCTCCAATCATAATCTGAGCGAAATGCTTGTGCGGCATCTACGTTATATTTTGCGTCAGACATTTGTCGGTTAACCTCATCGCCGTAGAAAATTTGAACGGCACCAGGTGAAAGTACAAACGATGTGGCACATTCAAAAGTTCTACCGGGGGCGGCGTCACGAAAATAGGCATTGTTCAAGTAACTGAACGGCCACCAATCTGTGTGTGCGTTAAGGGAATCAGAGTATTGCTGCCAAGTGCCTACAATAGTATTAAGATTGCCGTCTTTAGGGAACTTCATATTTACCATAGAACTGAATCCTGCTTTGGCATACTCTGGCAGGTAGGTTATAAAGGCATCTTCGTGGTCTCCTGTAAAGTACATACGGCTTGTCCACTTTGACGCTGGGTCATTAGGGTGGGCGGCACGCCAGCGTATAAGGGCTGAATCACATTTGTCATATAGTTGACGCCAACGCCAATCTTCTGTATATTCCACAACATCACAACGGAAACCGTCAAAGCCGAACTCCTCTACCCAAGCCGCAATCCAACTTGACACATAATCAAGCGGTGCGGCGTTACGGTCTGCACGCAACTCCTTTATTGCCTGCCAAGTGTAGGCATCGTTGTCTGAGCCTTCAGCAGCCCACTTATCCTTTAAGAATTGTGGAATTTTTACAGCGGTAGTCTTATCTGAACGGTAGTCTGGCAAACCATAAAGTGTGCATGTAAGTTGGTCATTGCAGTTACAATCCTTACCAAGACGTAGCCATTCATTTGTCCACCAACGCTTCCAATTATCACTTGTGGCATACCACTTGCTATAGTTCCAATCTTTTATATGTTCTGTAGCCTCAGCCTCTGTTTTTACAGGAACAGGGGCAAATTTATATTGAAGTGCGTCAAGCAGTGTAGGGTATCCGGGGTCGTTTATATTGGCACCCATCATAACTCTTATTCCTTGTGCGTGAAGAGTGTCCACAAGGGCGTGCAACTCCTGCACTGTGCCATAATTCTTATCTGTTTGCGTATAATCTAACGGATAGTAGCCGTGATACCCGTAATGAGGAAAATCATTAACCTCTCCACTACCTGTCATCCAACCGTGAATCTGCTCATACGGGTCTGTAATCCAAACAACATCAATTCCAAGATTTGTAAAATATCCCTCTTCAGCCTTTTTAAGCATTCCCGCCCAATCTCCTCCGTGGAATGTGGCGGCATTCATCTGCTCACTTCCATAATCAACTCGCCTGCCATAGTTTACATCGTTGGCTGAATCACCATTGCAAAAACGGTCTGTCATTACAAAATACACGGTAGCCTTAGCCCAATCAAAGTTATCGGGAAAATCCTCTGTATCTACACTTTTACTTATACAACCCGATATGGATAGCATCAGGCTTATCCACAATACAAATTGCAAGATAGGTTTTAATGATGTGAGTTTCATATATGATTGTTTTTTGCAAAGATAGCAAAATTTTGTATATTACCACTGCCACATAACAGAAGTACTGAAAAAAATTATATCAATATATCATAAAATAAAGAAAAAATAGTATATTTGCATTTGTAAATAAAGGTTATACTATTTATGGGAAAGAATACAATGGGTACTGTGCTACCCAGAAAACTCACAGAGAAAATGCAGATAGTAGGAGAACAGATACGGCTGGCAAGACTACGTAGAAATCTCACTATGGCTCAGGTGGCGGAACGTGCAACTTGTTCTGAACTTACACTGTTAAGGGTGGAAAAAGGACTACCTACAGTAAGCATAGGTATTTATCTACGTGTACTATATGCATTACAACTTGATGATGATATTTTATTTATTGCCAAAGATGACCCTATTGGCAGAAACTTGCAAGATTTACAATTAAAACGTAGAGAGCGGGCTACAAAAAAGGTTTAATGTATGAAAAAGTTATTTGTATATGCTGATTTTGATTGGCTTTCAAATGTGGAGTTGGTAGGGGAACTTACTATGGATAGTATTCGTGGAACAGAGTCTTACGGCTTCAAGTTCAATACTGATTGGTTGAATAATCACTCCGATATTATATTGAGTGATGATATAAACAACTATACAGGAATGCAATATACACAACAGGAGAAAGATATATTCGGATGTTTTGCAGATTCCTTGCCGGACCATTGGGGACGTACGCTGTTATTACGCCGGGAGCAGATAGTGGCAAAAGAAGAAAAACGTCCTGTACGCAGGCTGTCGTCTATGGATTTGTTGCTTGGCATAGATGATACAACAAGAATAGGAGGCTTTAGATACAAAGAAGATTTAGATGGAGACTTTATAAATGCAGAACAATCATTGCAGATTCCACCTATTACAAGCCTACGGGAACTTATAGAGGCAAGCCACCAGATAGAGTTAAGTGAGGAGTCTAATGTTTTACCACAGAAGAAATGGATTCTGCAATTGTTGCATCCAGGTACATCGCTTGGTGGAGCAAGACCTAAGGCATCAGTTTTGAATGAGCAGAAACAGATATGTATTGCAAAATTCCCATCGAGGAATGATTTTTATGATGTAGGCTTATGGGAACACTTTGCAAATGTAATGGCTAAGCGTGCTGGAATAAACTGTGCGGAAACATCTGTTATAAAGGTAGGGGATAAATACCATACATTGCTTTCAAAAAGATTTGACAGAGATAGAGACGGAAGGCGTGTTCACTTTGCTTCCGCTATGACAATGCTTGGCTTAAATGACGGAGATAATGCCTCCACAGGGAATGGCTATATTGACATTGTTGACTTTATTATCAAAGGATGCTGTGATGTTGAAAAAAATCTGGAGGAATTATATAGAAGAGTCGCTTTTAATATTACAATAGGTAACTGCGATGACCACTTCCGTAATCATGGTTTCATTCTTACAAAAAAGGGATGGACGCTTTCTCCTGCGTATGACCTTAATCCATCAGTTGCTAAAGAACAATGTCTCCTCATAAACAAATATACGGCAGAATCAAGCCTTGATATATTGTTAGAATCTTGTGAGGATTATATGCTCTCTCCACAAGTGGCAAAAAACATTATTAATGAAGTTAAAAGTGCAATGAGCAAATGGCAAACGGTAGCAAATTCTCTTGGATTGTCACGTTCAGAGCAAAGCATGTTTAAAGACAGATTTGAAAAAACATTCCATTGACAAAATATTACAATATCATGATACGCACATCATTAAATCCTATTTTGCATTTTACATTATGGATAA
>JAZUKL010000095.1:0-7714 GCA_045643245.1 Candidatus Enterocola sp. | reverse complement strand
ATGCAGTGATTCTTAAATTCAAGTCATCCGATGCAGGATTGTTCAGACTGAGAAGTATCTCCTGCGGTTTGAAATATGGGTTCAGATTGTCTTCTTCAGTTGGCAGCCTAAGAGCAGGAAGATTTACATTATAGTCTTTATATGGCTCAACAAACAAGGCACACTTGTAATAGCCCAAATACAACAGACATTTTGTAGTGCGTACAAGCGTATTGGTGTTGAATTGAAAATGACCTGTGCTGTCAACAGTGCAGCGGTCAACAAGAACAGGGTGATGTGTAAGTCCGTCCTCTTCATAAATAAGGTCTAATGTGTGGTTTGCATAATCCTTTGCAATGCCAAATACAGAGCCTCCTGCCGCTTTTATAAGAGATACGTTGCATAAGAGCAGGGCGGCAATAATGAATCCTCTGCCTGCCATAAATCTGAATATTTTTGCCTTGTTTTTCATCTCTTTTGGGTCTCCTTTTATGGTTTTGGCCTTCGCCGATTCCAAATTCTGTCTTATTTTCTCGTACTCTTCAGGGTCAATAGCACCAATTGCCTCACTGATAAACCGTTCCGGAATCTGTTTTCCGTGCAGAGCGTATTCAATTTTGCGTTTACCCCATTTGCTGAACCTAAGCTTATCAAAAGTGAATGCACGTGCGTATCGTTGTTCATTAATGAATCCCTCTTTTTCAAGTTTTTCCAATATTTCAGCCTGCTCATCTTCCTCAATGCCAAGCCTCTGCATTTTATCACGCACATCTGCCTTACAACGCTCCACGCCAGCGCAGTAGTTTGATAGTTTTATGTAGTTCTCCCTATTCATAAATGAGAAATGAATTTCTCCTTTTTCATTTGTTTATATATATTTATACGTTTCACCAATCTTCTTTGCTTTTACTTCTTCCGGCGTTCCTGTGCAAAGCACCTTGCCTCCGTCTATGCCACCTTCAGGACCCATGTCAATAAGATAATCAGCGTGGCGTATCACATCAATGTTATGCTCTATCACAATCAATGAGTTTCCTCTGTTAACAAGCCTGTCAAGCACTCCAAGCAATATGTTAATATCCTCAAAATGAAGCCCTGTTGTGGGCTCGTCAAGAATATAAAGGGTCTTTCCCGTATCCTTTTTTATAAGTTCGGCGGCAAGTTTTACACGCTGGTTCTCTCCACCTGACAATGTATTAGACGGTTGTCCAAGCTTTAAGTAACCTAAACCTACGCTCTGAACCACTTTCAGTTTCTGTAGCAGCATTGGAATGTTCTCAAAAAACTCAACAGCCTGATTGAAAGTCATGTCAAGAACATCGCCAATGGATTTTCCCTTGTACCTTACCTCAAGTGTCTCTCTGTTGTACCTTTTGCCTCTGCAAACAGGGCATGGAACATATACATTTGACATAAATCCCATTTCAAGGCACTTATATCCGTTGCCACCACATTCAGGACATCTGCCACCTTTTACATTAAATGAAAATCTGCCAGCCTTATATCCCCTGATTTTTGATTCGGGCAAGGCAACAAACATCTCTCTGATGTCAGCAAAAATGCCTATGTATGTGGCTGGATTTGACCTTGGAGTACGCCCGATAGGGGATTGGTCAACCGCTATAACCTTATCAATGTTCTCAATGCCGTCAATCTGCTTGTAAGGCAGAGGCTCCGCAAGACTGTGATAGAACTTTTTACTGAGAGCCTTTTGCAGTGTTGCATTTATAAGACTTGACTTTCCGCTGCCTGACACACCTGTAACACAAATGAATTTTCCTAACGGAAATTCCACATCAACATTTTTCAGGTTATTGCCTGTAGCCCCTGTAATCTTCAGAAACTTTCCGTTACCGGCACGCCTTTCAGCAGGAATCTCTATCTTTTTTGTACCATTCAGGTATCGGGTGGTAATAGTGTCAGACTTAAGCATATCTTGAAGAGTGCCGGCAAACACCACTTCGCCTCCAAGTCTGCCTGCCTTTGGACCCATATCAATAATGTAGTCAGCGGAGAGCATCATCTCCATGTCGTGTTCCACCACAATAACGGTGTTGCCCGTATCGCGTAACTCTTTCAGTGAATTTATAAGTTTTATATTGTCACGCGGATGCAGACCTATGCTTGGTTCATCAAGAATGTACAGGACATTGACAAGATTTGAGCCTATTTGGGTTGCAAGTCTGATACGCTGGCTCTCTCCACCTGAAAGGCTTGCCGATGAACGACTGAGTTGCAAATATGTAAGACCTACGTCAAGCAGGAATTTAAGCCTTTTAAGAATCTCCTTTACAATGGGGCGTGCAATCTTCTTTTGGTTCTCAGTAAGTTTTGGTTCAAGTTCTTCAAACCACTTGTACAACTCCGATATGTCCATATTTGAGAGTTCCACAATGTTTTTTCCTGCGATGCGGTAGAAAAGAGCCTCTTTTTTCAGTCTGCTTCCGCCACATTCAGGGCAGACTATTGTTTGTGAGAACTGTTCCGCCCATTTCTTTTCAGTGGCGGAGGCTTCATTATCCTCAATGTTTATGTAGGCTGCAATGCCGTTATATGTTGTGGCATAGCCACTTACGCCTTCAACAGGGCTTTTGATTACAACATTGTCTTCACAACCATTAATAAGTACGTCAATCAGTTCCTCTGACAATTCCTTTACAGGGGTGTCAATGCTGAAACCATAGTCTTCACACAGCGTTGCTATTTGGGTGAAGATAAGGGTTGATTTTGATTTTCCAAGAGGTGCAATGGCACCGTCCTTAATGGAAAGATTCTTGTTTGGAATTATCTTGTCAATGTCAACTTGTGTTATGAATCCTGTTCCATGACATTTTTTGCAACAACCCTTTGGAGAGTTGAAAGAGAAGTCATGTGGAGCGGGGGTCTCGTATGAGATACCTGATGTTGGACACATCAGCCGACTTGAAAAGTAGTGGACTTTGCTTTCATCATCCTTCTCAATAATCATAGCCAAGCCATCGCCCTGCTCCAGTGCTGTTTTTATGGAACGGCGGATTCTTGCCTCATCACTAGCGGAAATGGAAAGTCGGTCAATAACCACCTCAATATCATGTGTTTTGTATCGGTCAAGCCGCATGCCAGCCCCTATCTGCTCTATTTTTCCATCGATGCGTACATTCAGGTAACCTTTTTTTCTAAGTGTTTCAAAGAGTTCCCTGTAGTGTCCTTTCCTGCCTCTGACAAGTGGAGACAGTATATAGACTTTTTTATCGTCACAAGTTGATAATATCAGGTCAATTATTTGGTCTTCAGTGTATTTGACCATTTTTTCACCTGTAACGTATGAGTATGCCTCCGCTGCCCTTGCAAAAAGCAGACGCATGTAGTCATAAATTTCAGTTGTGGTGCCTACAGTTGAGCGTGGATTGTTGTTTACGGTCTTCTGTTGAATGGCAATAACAGGACATAAACCTGTAATTTGGTCAACATCAGGACGTTCTCCTCCTCCAAGAAATTGTCTGGCGTAAGCTGAGAAGGTTTCAATATACCGTCTTTGACCTTCAGAATATATGGTGTCAAAAGCAAGTGAAGACTTACCACTGCCGCTAAGCCCTGTAATAACTGTAAGGCTCCTATGTGGAATTTGCACTGAAATATTCTTCAGGTTATGTTCACGCGCTCCAGAAACTGATATGTTATTTGCTTTGCCCATATAAAGTTAAAAGTAAAGGAGTTAAGGAGTTAAAAGACTCCTAAACTCCTAAACTTAATTACTGAGTTTTCAATTGTATTATACTCTTCAATTTTGCTACTGATGTATATGAACGCCACATCGTAGCCGTCAGGAAACTTGTTCTGACGATATGCGGCACGTATCAACCGTTTGACTCTGTTGCGGTCAACGGCATTATGAAACCTCTTTTTTGAAACACTTATAAGAATGCGTGCGGCATCGGTGTCCTCTCTTTTACGGGCAACAATAAGCAGAGGGAAGAAATGAAATTTCTTTCCTTGTGCAAACAACTCTTCTATTGCTGTCTCTGAACAGAGCCGTTCAGTTTTCTGTAGGGTGTTGCGTAGCATATACCCTCCTTATTTCTTGCCAATCTTATTCTCTTTGAAGAATATGTCAATTGCTCCTGCCATTGACTGAGCCTTTTCATTTGGGGCTGCAAGGTCAAGTCTCAGACCTGCATCGGTAACGGCTTTTGCCGTTGATGCTCCAAAGGTGGCTATTATGGTATCTCCCTGATTGAATTTAGGAAAATTCTTTTTCAATGAGTTTATACCTTCCGGGCTAAAGAACACAAGCATGTCATAGTCAAACGGTTCATCGGGAGTAAAGTCATTGCTCACCGTCTTGTAAAATGCGGCTTTCTGAAAATTGATTCCGTTTTCTGAAAGGATATTTGCATTGTTGTCTTTATTGACATCGGCTACGGCAAAAAGATATTTTTCTGTGCTGTGTCTTTTTATTGAAGGCAAAAGGTCTGCAAATTTTCCGGTTGTGGAGAAAAAAATCTTGCGTTTCCTGTACTGAATGTATTTTTGCAGATACAGGGCAACACTTTCAGATATGCAGAAATACTTCATATCCTCAGGAATGTTTGTACGCATCTCCTTGCAAAGGCGGAAAAAGTGGTCAATTGCCGTTTTTGCTGTAAAGATAATGGCGGTGTAGTCAAGAACCTCTATCTTCTGTGCCATGAACTCCTGAAAGGAGAGACCCTCCACTTTTATGAAAGGACGGAACACCACATTAACTCCGTATTTTGAAGCAATGTCAAAATATGGGGATTTTTCTGTTTGAGGTTGTGGCTGCGATATTAGAATCTTCTTAATTTTCACGTCAGTAATGTAAGTGCTTTTACAAGCGTTAATGTTGGCATAAATTCGAGGGTGCAAAGGTACAAAAAAAGACGTAAAATAGAAAAATTATTGGTGGAAAAAGTTGTTAGAAAAATGTAAGATATGCCTACGCAATACAGAATCCAATTTATTACTGCAACAATGGTTGCTGTGGTTCCTGTACAATCAATGGCAAACCCTAAAATTATGCAGGAGACAAATGCAATTAAGCCTGACAAAACTGTAAGTTGATGGTATCGGGATATGAAATTTCTTTCAATTCCGGGAAACATTGTATTGAAAAACAGTGCCACAATAAGATATTTGACGGCAAAAAACACAAACAGAATGCCTGTGCATATCCAAAATGAGGTCCATGTCTTATCAATGGGAACCACTTGCAGAATAAGGAACCCGTAACCGAACAGGGCAAACAGTGCAAGTATCAGTGAAACAAGGTTTACATTAGGTGCCGTATTGTTGAACTTTCTAACAGAGGCAGGGGTGAAGATTGAGGAGAATATATTGATTCCAGCCACCCTGTTTGAATATACAAAAAAACTCACCGATACAGTAAACAGCAGTATCAGCGTAATAAAGGCAGTGGTGTTTAATATTGGATGTGTTAAAGGCATAAAAAACTCCCAAACCTAAAGGAGATTTGGGAGAATTTGTTAATTATTAATAAAGTTCATCATTTGAAGCCCCTAAAAGAATAGCAAAATTATCATTGCCGTTAAACTGAATTTGTGCTTGTCCGGCACGGTCAAAACCCAAAGCAGTTGCAAGTATATTGTGTTTTTTTGAGTCTGTGAAATCCGCTGCTTTTGTATTTTTCGCTTCTTTCTTGAACTGTGACATATTAGTGGTTTGTAATTCAGTGACACTTGTTAAAATAGTGCCAGCAGAGCCCAATTTGTATCTTTTGAGTATTTGGTCTGTACTTATTACAAACTCATTGAGATAATCTGAGTATTGTGAACTTTTAAAAAATGTCATGTGCACTGCCATTATAACATAATCAGACCTATAAGTAAGTGCCCATCCTTCAGTATCACCTTTTGAGTAAGGTACTACACGCCCAACTGACTGCTCGCTTGCTTCCTCTTTTACAAAACCTTGTGCTAAAATAGTTTTTTCAAAATTCTTGCCGTCAGTTTCAATGGCAGACTCCGCTAAATCAAGAATTTTATCAGCGTTTTCTCTTTTTGCTTTGTCCTCTTTGTTACAAGACACAAGTGCAAGCATTAAACCTAATGTCAACACAGAAATTAATTTCAAGTTTTTCATTTTTGTAAGTTTTTGTTTAAAAGTTAATTTTAATATTTCAGTTGCAAAGGTAGGCATAAATTACCATAAAAAAAATAAATTCATTATTTTTGCAGGAAAATCATAAAGTAGCGTATATTGATTTATGAGAAAGCTTACCGTACTTGATATAAAGAGGCTTAGCCCTAAGCAGTTTAAAATGGCTAAGAAAACCCCGTTGGTTATTGTTAGTGATAATGTCAGAAGCCTAAATAATATAGGCTCCTTTTTCCGTACAGCCGATGCGTTCCGCCTGGAAGGAGTGTGGTTGTGCGGAATAAGCGGCACTCCACCCTCTGCTGAAATACACAAAACCGCATTAGGTGCGGAGGAGTCAGTCTGGTGGCACTACTTTGAAGATACAATGAAAGCGGTTGAGGCTCTAAAGGATGAGGGCTATGAAATTTGGGCATTGGAGCAGACTGAAGGAAGCGTAATGATAAATGACCTTAAAATTGACCCAAACAAAAAATACGCAATAGTGTTAGGCAATGAGGTCAATGGAGTAGGACAAGATGTTGTGGATGCTTGTCAGGGGGCTATAGAGATACCTCAATTTGGCACAAAGCACTCTCTTAATGTAAGCGTTGCCGCAGGCATTATTGTTTATAAATTTGCGGAAACATATTTATGTTGCAAACAAAATAAATAATTGTAAAATTGATAAAAATCAGTTATATTTGTAGTTTGAAATATAATGTGGCTTTATGGCTGAAATAAATGTTATAAAAGTAGGTGGAAAGATAGTTGAGGAGCCCGATACATTGGCTAACCTTTTGAGGTTGTTTTCTGCAATGGACGGCAGTAAGGCGTTGGTTCATGGTGGCGGTAGGTCTGCCACCAGAATTGCAACTCTGTTAGGCATTGAGAGTAAGATGGTTGATGGACGTAGAATCACCGATGCAGAGACACTAAAGGTGGTAACAATGGTGTACGGCGGTCTTGTGAACAAGAATATAGTGGCAGGATTGCAACAGTTAGGTGTAAACGCTCTTGGACTTACAGGTGCAGATATGGGTGTGGTTAAAAGCAATAAACGCCCTGTTAAGGAGATAGATTACGGCTTTGTGGGTGATGTAAAGAGTGTTGATGGCAAACGCCTTGCAGACCTTATTGCATCAGGAGTGGTACCTGTAATGGCACCGCTGAGTTTTAGTAAGGAGTATGGCTTGCTTAACACCAATGCCGATACCATAGCGGCTGAAACCGCAAAATCACTTGTTCCATACTACGATGTAACACTCACCTTCTGTTTTGAAAAGAACGGAGTGTTGTCTGATGAAAATGATGATGACAGTGTTATACCTGAGATTACCCCTGCCTTATATGCGGAATACAAACAGAAAGGTATAATAACAGGCGGTATGATACCAAAGATTGACAATGCGTTTGATGCACTTAATGCAGGAGTTAAAAGAGTTGTGATTACAAAGGCGGAGAACCTTGGAACACAGTGCGGAACTGTAATAGTTAATGTTTGATTTGTTAAAAATATTGATTTCCATTCCTTCTGTCAGCAGAGATGAGAAGGCAAAGGCTGACTGCCTTGAGGCTTGGCTACAGGAGAAGGGGTGTGCTGTGCAGAGATTTGGCAATAATCTGTGGTGCATTGCGGATG
>JAZUKL010000094.1:0-7978 GCA_045643245.1 Candidatus Enterocola sp. | reverse complement strand
ACCGCCGCAAGCAATATAATGTCAACATCTGCAACATTAGGCGGTTCTTGGACAGGAGGTTCAGGCACACCTGATGAGGTAGGTATAGAGTGGGTTTCTGGTAAAAGCGGAAAAGAGACATCATCAAGCAATCCGTTTACAGTTAATGCAACAGGTCTTACAGCAGGTAATACATACACCTACAAGGCATACGCGGTGGCTTGCGGAGAAACAGTTTATGGAGATCCAGAGTCCTTTACAACCCTGAGAATTCACGGCGACATTACAGAACTGCCCACATCGCCATTGGCAAAATGCTCATCTGATGAGCCATTGCAACTTGCTCCTCAGTGCTCTACAGCAACAGCTTGGGGATACAGCAGTAGCAATCCATCTGTAGCATCCGTAAGTGCAGAGGGTCTCATAACCTTTAACGGTGCCGGCAACACAACCATCACCGTAACGGCAAAGGCTGATGGCTATTTGGACAAGTCTGCTGAGATAACAGTTAATGTCACTGCCGCTCCTACCCTCTCATTTGAAGGTGTTAGTCCTATAGGCACGGGTGTCAATGCCACATATACTTGGGACTATATAACCATTACAGCAACATCTGATGCCTCTACCCTGAATTGGGAAGTTACAACTGTTCCGGCAGGCTTTACTACAGCAAACTATATATGGGAAAACACAGATGGCAATACAAACAAGGTTTATCGCCTGAAGTCAAAACAGCCGTCAAATCCAAGTACCGACAAGTTTGTTATTACAGTTACCGCTAACGGAGCAAGCTGTAACACAGTCAAGACTTTTGAGGTTTCAGTTGACAAAGCCGAAGAGGTTTGCCAGTAATGGCACATTTAGCGTTGGCTATTAGTTATATTCAACATATAAGTTTCTAATAGTAATTAAGTATTTTTTGTTTGTGCAGCACGTTCCTAACGAGGGGCGTGCTGCTGTTTTTGTGTTATTATAGGTAAGTGATATTGTGTATCTTGTTTTTTTTATCTATATTTGCAAGTGTATTACATAAGGAGATAAGATTATGGCAACGCAACTTAATGTACCATTTAATGAAACACAGTTATATTTACTGTCTTTATTTGAGCATAATAGAACGCAAACACAGTTAAGTAAGTTAAAAATGGCAGTTTCTAAGTTTTATTTTGATGAGGTGGAACGAGAAGTAAAAAGAGCATGTAAAGAGAAGAAACTGACAGCGGCAAAAATTAACGCATTTGCTGCTAAAAACCATCATACTCCTTACAGATGAAGATTGTGTTAGATACAAATGTGCTTGTTCGTATCTTATACCCAAATTCAGTAAATCATTTGGTATGGGAGAAATTGCTTGATGCAGAATATATTATTTGTTACACTACGGATATTTTGTTAGAATATGAAGAGATTTTGACCGAACTGTTTTCTGTAAATGTGGCAAATGCCGTAGTGTCAGCAATAGTATCACTGGTAAACTCTGAGCGAATAACGCCATATTATAAGTTAAATTTGATAAAAGGGGATAAAGACGACAATAAGTTTGTAGATTGTGCCTTTGCAGCTAATGCAAGTTATATTGTAACCGATGATAAGCATTTTAAGGAACTGAAAAAAATAGATTTTCCAAAAATCGAAACGTTAAAACTTGCAGAATTTAGAAAAAGACTATCAAAATAACATGATTTTTTGGAAAAATGTAATTTTAGTAGTTATTAAGCATTGCCTTTGATGAATTAAATTTTTTTTGTAATTTTGTAGTCTGATTTGTTTAGGGAGTAAAGCGACAGATGACAACTGACAAAAAAATATGTATCATGGGTGGTGGCAGTTGGGCTACCGCACTTGCAAAAATGGCAATGACGGGTGGTAAGCATATAAATTGGTATATGCGCCGTCCGGAGCAGATAGAGCAGTTTATTGAGACAGGCTGTAATCCGTCCTACCTTACAGGTGTGCAATTTGATGTTAAGAAAATAAAGTTCTACTCAGATATAAACAGGGCTATTCGCTACTCTGATGTACTTGTGTTTGCTATGCCGTCACCTTTCTTGAAGGCTCATCTGGCAAAAGTCAAGACCCCTATAAAAGATAAGTTTATAATTACAGCCATAAAGGGTATAGTGCCTGATGAAAATATGATTGTAACGGATTATTTTCAGAAGTACTTTGATGTAAGTATAAACAATATGGGCGTTATTGCGGGTCCCTGTCATGCAGAGGAGGTGGCACTTGAGAGGCTGTCATACCTAACGGTTGCAAGTTATAATCAGCAGTTGGCAAAGTGGTTTGCTGACAGAATATCTAACTCATATCTTAAGACATACGTGGGTAGGGACGTGAGGGGAATGGAGTACGCATCGGTGTTAAAGAATGTATATGCCATAGCGGCAGGAATTTGCCACGGATTAAAATACGGCGATAACTTTCAGGCTATTCTTGTGTCAAACTCAATACGTGAGATGAGCCGTTTTGTTGATGAGGTTGCTCCTGACAAGGAACGCAACATGGGCGATGCGGCCTATCTTGGTGACCTTTTGGTAACCGCCTATTCAAAGTTCAGTAGGAATCGTATGTTTGGAAGTATGATAGGCAAGGGGTATTCAGTCAAATCATCGCAACTTGAAATGGAGATGATTGCTGAGGGTTATTACGGTACAAAGTGCATTCATGAAATCAATGAAAAGTATAATGTGGATATGCCTATTCTTGAGGCGTGCTACAATATTCTTTATGAACGCATTGCTCCTAATATAGAGATTAAGGTGCTGACGGAAAAGCTTAATTAAATATTAGTGGACAGTGGACAATGGACAGTGGACAATTATCACTGTCAACTGTCAACTGTCAACTATCAACTGAATAAATTATGGAAGATATTAAACTATCAATCAAAAGTTGCTTGGACTTTGTGTCTGAGAGTAAGGTAATGGGCTATGAGGCTCAGGTTAGGAAATGTGCTGAGACACTTGAGAACGGCACAGGTAAGGGTAATGACTTTTTGGGTTGGCTGCATCTGCCGTCATCTATAACCAAGGAGTTTCTTGCTGATGTTAAAGAGACTGCGGCATTTCTGCGTGCAAACTGCGATGTTGTGGTGGTTGCCGGTATCGGTGGAAGTTATTTGGGTGCAAAGGCTGTAATTGACTCTCTGTCAAACAGTTTCTCTTGGCTATATGCTAAGAAGCCTGTAATTGTTTTTGCAGGTAATAATATAGGTGAGGATTATTTGGCTGAACTTACCGAATACCTCTCCGATAAGAAATTTGGCATTATAAATATCTCTAAATCAGGTACTACTACAGAAACTGCTCTTGCTTTCCGTCTGCTTAAGACTCAACTTGAAAAGCAAATGGGCAAGGCTGAGGCTTGCAAGCGTATTGTTGCCATTACTGATAAGGCTAAGGGTGCATTGCGTACACTTTCTACAAAGGAGGGTTACAAGACATACGTTATTCCTGATAATGTGGGCGGCCGATTCTCTGTTCTTACTCCTGTTGGTCTGCTTCCTATTGCTGTTGCAGGTCTTGATGTTGACGCTCTTGTTGAGGGTGCACAGCGTATGGAGAAGGTTTGCGGACTTGACACTCCGTTTGCTGAGAACCCTGCTGCAGTTTATGCCGCTACCCGTAATGAATTGTATCGTAATGGTAAAAAGATAGAGATTCTTGCTAATTTCCAACCAAAACTTCACTTTATTGCGGAGTGGTGGAAACAACTATACGGAGAGAGCGAGGGCAAGGAGAACAAGGGTATTTTCAATGCTTCTGTTGATTTTACAACTGACCTTCACTCTATGGGTCAGTGGATTCAAGAGGGCGAGCGTTCAATTTTTGAGACTGTTATTTCTGTTAAGAAGGCTAACAAAACACTTCAAGTTCCTATGGATGCCGAGAATCTTGACGGACTTAACTTCCTTGCAGGTAAACGTGTGGATGATGTTAATAAGATGGCAGAACTTGGTACACGCCTTGCTCACGTAGATGGTGGTGTTCCAAATATTCTTATTGAGATGCCGGAACTTAACGCATTCTATATAGGTGAACTTATCTATTTCTTTGAGAAGGCTTGCGGTATCAGCGGCTAAGTACTTGATGTAAATCCGTTCAACCAGCCAGGTGTTGAGGCTTACAAGAAGAATATGTTTGCCCTGCTTAACAAACCAGGCTACGAGGCTGAATCAAAGGCTATTCAGGCGAGGTTGAAGTAGAGATAGTGGACAGTTGATAGTGGACAGTTGACAGTGATATAGACTAAAAGCATATAAAATTACATTAAAATAAAAAAAAGCGGTGCAAAAATTTGGTGGTATAAAATTTTTGCTGTAATTTTGTACCGCTTTTGAAAAGGGCGTTTAGCTCAGCTGGTTTAGAGCATCTGCCTTACAAGCAGAGGGTCGGCGGTTCGAATCCGTCAACGCCCACCACTGACAAATTGAAGCATCTGCGTTGCAGATGCTTTTTTTGTGCCTGTGCGGAGATGAAAGTTTACTTTCAGAAACGCACAGACACAAAAAAGAGCATAGTGGCGTAGCCACATGCTTCAATTTGCATGGGCGTAGACGGTTCACGAGCCACGCAGTGGCGAGTAATCCGTCAACGCCACGCCCCCGCAGGGTGGTACGGATGCCCGTCAGGGAATCCGTCTAAGACAGACACTTTTCTATGTATTTCTCAATTGCCTCTGGTTTCATTGTTGGGGCAAAACGCTGAATCACTTCGCCTTTGCCGTTTACTAGGAACTTCTCGAAATTCCACTTGATATCGCCGTTGTCCTTACTCTTTCCGTTAATTTTTGAAGATAGACTGATTAACATATTTTTCATAAAACCACCCTTGCCCTCAGCCTCTGGTTGCTGAAGTTTCAGGTACTTGAAGAGAGGGTCAGCATTTTCGCCGTTTACATTTATTTTCTTGAAACGCGGGAAGGTGGTGTCGTATTTTAGGGTACAGAACTGACTGATTTCCTCGTCGTTACCCTTTGCCTGCTCCATAAACTGATTGCAGGGGAAGTCAAGAATCTCAAAACCGCGGTCATTGAATTTCCTGTACAGAGCCTCAAGCGCCTCGTACTGAGGAGTAAGTCCGCAACCTGTGGCAGTGTTCACAATTAGCAACACCTTGCCCTCAAAATCCTTTAGCGACACGTCAATGTCTTTACCGTTTTCCCTTTTCTTAACAATGAAGTCGTAGATATTCATATCTTGTCTTTGTTTCTGACGCAAATATACATTTTTTTCAGTAGAACACAAAATATTTCCTACCATTTTTACGTCCGAAATCTGTGAAAGTCACAAATAAATGACGTAATAGATGTTGGTTCACAACCTTGTGAACCACAACCCTGTGAACCATCAAAAACGGGGGAATGATAGTAAAAATGTATATTGAATTTAGGGGAATGATAGTAAAAATGCTTATTGAAATACGGGGAATGATATAAAAATAGAAAAAATATTTGCATATATCATTTATTTTCAATGTTTTGCAGAGAAATATACTTTGTGTATGATAGAATAGTTTTTTGAGGGTAATAGATACAGATACCCTCGCAATTCATTCACTGTCAGTGAACGAATTAGATAATGCCTTTCATTTTTACGTCATAAATCTGTGAAAGTCACAAAAAAATGACTTAATATAATTTTTTTTCTTATCTTTGTAACATTATCAAATGTGGTAAGGCTTAAAACTTCGCTAATTAACAAAGATATTTTGGAATATACAAGCGATGGTGTCTATTTTACAGACCCGGTTCTTGAAATCTGGTTCAAGAATAGATAAATATCTGTGAAAGTCACAAAAAAAACGTATCTTTGTAAGATGAAATATAACAAGAAATGCGATTGAGACTGTATTCCATATTGTTTTTTCTGCTTTTGCCGTTTGCTGTGTCTGCTCAATTGAATTTGAATGGTGTGGACTCAGGCATTGGCTTAGGTCTTGGTTTGCAATCAAGTGATGTCGTTGAGCCGCGTAACCCCGTAACTTGGAGTGCCTCTTTTGAGGTGGAAAATGAAACTCCTACGCTGGTTCTGACTGCAAACATTGAAGATGGTTGGCACCTCTATTCTCAAAACCATAAAGGTACGGCTCTGCCTCTTGTAATCAACCTGCAACCGTCAGAATGCTATAAACCATTGAAAGATAAGTTTATAGAGACACCTGAGCCGGAAGAGCATTATGATGAGTTCTTTAAGGAGACGGAACTCTACCACAGTGGCGTTACAACATATAAAATGCCTATTAAAGTACTGTGTGACAGTGCGTTTCAAATAAGTGCCACCATTGACGGACAGGCTTGCATTGACGGTGCGTGTGTGCCAGTGGAATCCAAAATCACTGTCAACTGTCAACTGTCAACTGTCAACTCGGAGGGTGAAAACGGGCTTGGCTGGTTCTTTTTAGTTGCTTTCCTCGGCGGCTTGCTTGGCATTCTGACCCCCTGCGTATTTCCTATGATACCAATGACCGTTTCATATTTTATGAAGCATGGCGGTAGAAAGCAGGCGTTTTTCTACGGTTTTTCAATAGTGTTTATATATGTGATTGTGGGTATCGTGCTTTCAGCACTGTTTGGACAAGGCTTTGCCAACGATATAAGCACACATTGGATTCCAAATGTGCTGTTTACAATAATATTTATAGTGTTTGCCATATCGTTGCTTGGGTATTTTGAAATACAACTGCCTCAGAGTTGGGTGAACAAGTCAGCCAAAAATGAGGATAGGGCAGGGTATGTAGGTACATTCTTTATGGCACTTACACTTGTGCTTGTATCATTTTCATGCACACTTCCTATTGCCGGTGCGGTGGCACTTGGGGCGGCAGATGGTTCATGGCTTAAACCTATAGTGGGAATGCTTGGGTTCTCGCTTGCCTTTGCGTTGCCGTTCACGCTGTTTGCCATTTTCCCGCAGTGGCTTAACAAACTACCAAAATCGGGCGGTTGGATGGCTGCCTTAAAGGTTACGCTTGCCATAGTTGAACTTGCGTTTGCCTTCAAGTTCTTCAGTGTTGCTGACCAAGCGTATCATTGGAACATACTTTCAAGAGATATATTCTTGATAATCTGGATATTACTATTCCTTATCCTTGCATTGTACATGCTTGGTGTCATAAAATTCCCTGTTGACGGCGATGTAAAACCACAGCGTACAAAAGGTAGAATCTTTATAGCCACGCTAAGTTTCATATTTGTGGCTTATTTGACATCGGGGTTATGGGGAGAACCGTTGAATGAAATAAGCGGATGGCTGCCTCCAATGAACACACAACACTTTGTAGAGGCTCCTGAATGGGAAAAAGATGCTGTGTTTGACTACGATGAGGCAATGGCAAAAGGTAGGGAGGAACACAAGAATGTGCTGGTTATGTTTACCGGCTACGGATGTGTGAATTGCAGGAAAATGGAGCAGAAAGTGCTTGCAAATGAAGAGGTTACAGAGTGTATAAAAGACAATTACATTGTTTGTACACTTTATGTTGATGACAAGGTTACAAAGACATCCAAGCCGTTTATAACCGCTGAGGGGGATACGCTGACATTGCTTGGGGATAAGAACAAGTATCTTCAGAAAACTCTGTTCCATCAGAATGCACAGCCTAATCATTACATTATAAACCCCGATACTGAATCGGTGGTTGCAGGCCCTATGTTCTATGAGACAGATGTGGAGAAATACTTGGAATTTTTAAAGGAGAAAGGATAAAGGAGAAAGGATAAAGGAGAAAGGAGAGAGGAGAGATATATCTCATTTACAACTTCGTTGTGAATTTTGTCGTGACTCGGCATAGTGAACAAGTTCACTCTGCTCTCGCTACTCCAAAATTTCTCCTTTCTCATTTCTCATTTCTCATTTTTTTTTGTATCTTTGTGGTTTGAAAAACAATTCACTTTATAATTACAATTAAATTATGGTATCTTACAAAGAATTAGGCCTTGTAAACACAAAAGAGATGTTTAAGGGCGCCATCAAGGGAGGTTATGCCATTCCAGCATT
>JAZUKL010000093.1:0-7380 GCA_045643245.1 Candidatus Enterocola sp. | reverse complement strand
GAGAAGGTGTATCCTGCGTCAAATGACCAATATGGAACACACATACGGGTTGCCATTGACATAATGTTACCTCGTACATCTATATAGAGTGGCAACGCCCACTGTGAGCCGCCCAAGCCCTTTTTTGGATTAGACGGGTCTGTCCAATTATAATCTAAACTGATTGGCTCCTGATAACTTCTGCCATCAGCAGAGGCAAAGTTCAAATCGCCAAGATAATAACGGAAACCAAGTCCAACACCAACTCTAATCCACTCATTGAATCTGTATCCGTTAATCCAATGAATATCAAAATTGCACATATTAGGCTTGCCTCCGAAATCAACGGCTCCGCCACCCCAAATCTCTACAGCAGTCCAATAACCTTTCTCCGCTGTCTCATAATCCTTATATTTAGGGCGCTTAGGTGTCTCTGGCATAGTTACAGCAGAACTGCCAATCTGTACTTTTTGAACATCAATGGCTTTATAAGTCAAAGTGTTGCCGTTTGAAACAATCTCCACTGTGGTAGCGTCATTCTTTTTAACCTCGCCTTTTACAATGTTACCGTTTTTCAAGTAAACCACATCCTGCGCCATCAGTGAGCATACGCCTGCGGCACATAAAATCAATGAAAGTATTATTTTTTTCATAAAAATCTTTGTATTAATTATTAAAATCCTGAACTTAAACCTCTAAGCACACCAGCCTCCTCCAAATCCTTGCGCAATTGGTCTTTTTGAACAGATACAACAACTCCAACCTTATACTCCTTTCCAACCTTTGATGTCTCAGGAGCACCTGTGGCAGAGGCGTATTTTGCATAATCACCACCCTCAGCAAAGAATCTGTCAAAGAAATCCTGATGCTGGCTTGCAACATCAGCCTTGGCTAAAGGACGTTGTGAGTTGCACTCTCTGCCCTTTCCCATAACACCTTTGAAGATTACACCGTGGACGGCATTCTTAATAGCCTGTTTCTGTGCTTTTGCCTGTGATTTTGAGTATGAATAGACCTTAACAAGGTATGTACCCTGAGCACCAACACCAGCACACTCAATATCATATTTCCACTGCTCTGTGTTTTTATCGGCAGAAGATTTAGCCATACAAACTGTTGCCGCCATAACGGTTACCAGAAATAAAACAATCTTTTTCATATTATAAATTTTAAAAATGTTTACAATTCTATACAAGGTACAAATTTATGCATAAATATTCTTCTATGCAAATTTATTTCTTTGACCATGTAAGATTTTGAAAGTTTAATCTTGAGAGTCCGCTCCGCTAAATTTTATCTCTCTAATCAACATACCCTCTCTAAAATCCTCAGTTCCAGATACCTTTTCAAAAGTTGAAGCACCTAAATCAGCATCTTCAGCACCCTCTTCCATTGCCATATACCTATTATCCCAAATCCTTACAGGTTTTATAACACCTACTCTTTTATAATTGGTTTTACCTGTATTTTCATTGAACACAACCTCCAGCACCTCAAATTTAGAATTTTTAGAGACACCCTCCTTCAATCCTATCGGTGCTTTTATGACAGGAGAGATTGATGTTATAGGAATTTTAACCTTAAAGACATCAAACTCCTTTTGCAGTTCAACTATATTTTTGTCTATGGCACGTGTCAGAACCTTTTTAAAGACCTCCTCAGGTGCGAACAAGCCCCTCATAACAGTCTTTTGGCTATTTGCGGTATATTTCCCCACATATTTTAATTTAAACAGTGTGGTATCAGCCTCAAATGCCGCTTTCTTTGCCATATCAATATGATTTGCATCATAGTAATACTGATTATAGAATGTATTGGCAATCTCTTCATTCCATTCCACTTGATACAGATATGTAGTGGTTTTTACAGTAAAACCGGCGATAGTCTTACTAATTGCCTGACCAATTTGAGCGACACTCTTTATCATATCACCAATACCACCTGCTCCAAATATGGCACCAGCGATATTTGCCAATGTGGAAAAAACAGCTGCGGCAATTTCAGCGTTTCTCTCTTTATCTATGTAGGTTATATTATTTACCAACACAAATGAATTTCCAATCAACTCCTCACCGGCATCTTCAAGCAAGGATTTTCCCCTGATGGTCTGCATTGCCTTTTGGATTTCCAAAGCATTGGCACCGTAAAGTCCTCTATCCTTGATTAATTCCACATCAAATGAGCCGTTACTCTTATCTCTGTTAAACCACTTGGAGACCATACGTTTAGCCACCTGATTCTTTTTAAGATAGTTGCTGATTCTGTCATCTGTATCAATACCGTTTTTCTTGTTCATAGTCACATACTTGACACTCAAGTTGTGGTCATTGAACTTGTCTGGCACATCAAGTTTCATAAAAGCATCACGAATCTCCTCATAAAATTTCTCATTAGTATGCTCCAACATCATTGAATACAATGAGCTTCTGCGATACTTAACCTCCTGATTATCAGATTGAGCGTTTACTCCCGCACATAGCAAAAGAGTAAAAATAATATATATTAATCTTTTCATATTAGTGCGTTTTTAATAGTCCCACAATCCTTCAGGTATCTCATTATCAATAGAATAAGACATTTTATTGGTATATGCGCATATATTGCCGTCCGCATCCATCCAAATATATCTCATACCAAGAGCCTCTATTGTGGCATCTTTTATATCAAAATCCTCTTTGTTAGCCTTGGCACTCGCCTGAAGTTCCTTAACGGTTGCATCAACTTCCTCTTTAGTATAGGATTTCTCCTCTCCATCGGGGAAGCCTAACACCCAACCCAAAGCCTTGGTGTCATTCCCATTGAGGTTGAATCTTATGAATGAGTCATCACCGAACATTGATTGTGTCTTACTGTATTTAATTGGAGTAATCTCCACACCCTTATCATTTATAAAGCCGAATAATTTACCATCAGTAACCCAAGCCACTCCGTTACTGAACGGACCACGCATCTTGTACTTGAATTCTGACAATTCCTTACCACTTGCATCAACAATGCCATATAGTCCGTTTACGGTAGCCCACGCCACAGAATTTCTGAATGGGAACACCTTATTGAACTTAAATTCTGTGAGATGTTTGTTATTGGAATCAATAAGACCTATCTGACTGTTCTCACGGTCATCAACTTTATACGCCCAAAAGACGCCTCCTTCATTACAATCAGAGAGCAACTCATATTCACAAGGGACTGTTAATTCTCCTTTTATATTTACTGCACCATAGCCATTGTTATAGACATACGCCATACCATTGCGCACATCACCTACTGTTGTGTAAGAGAAATCGGACAACAAATTTCCATCCCTGTCAATCATAGCCCACTTGCCTGATGAGTTGAATTTCTTAAACTGACTCTTCAATCTATAAATTCTAGGAACATTGAAAATATATGATTTGTCCTTTATCTTCTCCTTCTCCTTATCAATGTCAAGTCTTAACTTATAAACCATATTTCCACCTTTTTGCACCCACGCCACACCATCATTATAAAAAGCGGACAACTGGTTATATTGAGGTGCTACTATCTCTTTTTTCTGTACAAGGTCATAGTAGCCCCATAAGCCACCTTCAAAGAAGTCGCCCTCTTCACTGAACTTACCACCTTTATTAACAGCCACGATATCATTTGAACACAAATCAACAAAATCATATTCTATAGGACACAGTACCTCCCCTTTATCATTAATGACTCCGAACTTACCTCCTTTAACAAATTCATCATACTGCACCTTTCCACCTTTGTTAACCCATGCGTATGCACTCATAAATGAGCCTACAGCCGTATATTCAGGCTGTATTACAAAATTTTCCGCTTCGTCTGCATAACCCCATAACTTACCCTTTTTCATAGGTGTCAGTTCCTGAGCACCTATGAACAAAGGGAAAACTATGAGAGACAAAGCAATGCAAAATCGCTTCATTGTCAAGTCAATATAGATTAGAATTTATATATAGCACGGAATTGTGTGGCGCTGGCATTTGCATCTGTTAAAGCCAGTCCATACCCCATATAGCCATTCCAGGCAACCATAGCCCACATACTTATTTGTGCCGCTGGCTTGTAGTTTTGATATACGGCAAAAGAAGGAACCTTGTATTGTTCATATTTCGCCCATACACCCTCGTCTTTTGTCTTTCTGGCCTCTTTTGACGCTTTCAACCAATATTTCACAGGAAGAGAACTAGTAATGGTACTTGAACACAATGCAGTAACAGTATTTGACTTAAGATACTCTTCTCCGCCCTCCTCTTTGAATTTATTACTTGTATTATTAGCGAATTTCTTGGACTTTTTAGGAAGTTGATATATATAATCATTCCAATTTATACCGTTGGGGTCCTCAGTCTGGTTTACAGATGTTTGGTCTATGGATTCTTCCACGCCATCTTCTTCACCTTCATCTTCCTCTCCTGCAGGGGCTGTAACCAGTACCTTTACAGCATCTGCCAACTCTTCTGCTGATGGTATATACCAACCTTCACCCAATGACTTAGCCCACTCATAGGCAGGGAATGCAGATAGGGTTTTACCATTATCCTCGGCAAGTTTACTTATTATCTGCGTATTCTCAACTCCGTTATCCTTGGTCGTGGTGAACCCAATTTTAGCCAAAGCCTTATCAGTGCAGTACTTCTTAGGTTTGAATACATTTAAGGAGATGGCATATCCGTGTCTGCCGTTACTCTCCACTTTATACACATAACCCTTGGTTCCATTAAACTCTACAATGTCACCAACTTGATACAAATCTTGTGCAAGTGCACCCATTACAGCACCAATCATCAAGGCTGTAACTAAAAGTAATCTTTTACTCATAAATTTAGTTTTTAAAAGTTAATAAAAAAGTTAAAAAATAGAAAATCCATATATATAGGCATAAAAAAAGCGGGACCCCGATTGCTGCTCGTCCCGCATTTCAAGGTTCTGGTAAACCCATTACAGAAGTCCGAGCAACAAGAAGCCCACGCCGTATGCAAATGCCTACAGCCAATCTGTAAGCGAATATACATACCCGCAGGACATTCATTGTTGCAATGTTTCTACTGTAATTAAATGAATTTACCAGATTCTGAAATACAGAAACACAGCGTCAACAAACGCCTATTTTATGTCATCAGAGACTCGTTTGTCTCTGTTTGCCCACCCTCTCCGCTCTTTTAATTAAGCAATTCCAGCGTGGACAACACCGCAAAGATAAGATTTTTTTTTTGAAAAAAAACCTCCGATAAGAAAATTATTTCTAAAATATCTGATTCTCTTTTGGAATCTCAGCACGTTTAATGCACATTATGTAGTATATAGGCATATATGTAACATTGTCTTTTGTATATACTTCCCTCTCATTACATAAAACAATGCCGTTTTGTATATTGTACTCCTTGTTTTCAATGAAGCGATTAAGAGCCTTATGAGATGTATAGTCCTTGCCTGATTTAACCTCCACCGGCAATACGGACATTTCGGCTACATTATCCACCAAATAATCCACTTCTCCTTTCTTTGCATTATCATAATAAAAGAGATTATGTCCATGTGCTTTTAGCTCCTGTGCCACAACACTTTCATATACGGAACCTAAGTTTATGCCCTGCTCATCTTTCATAACAGGTGCTATGTTGTATTCAAACAACCGACCCGTAAGCATACCCACATCGTTCAAATAGAGTTTAAGCAGATTTTTATGTACCGATTCTGACAGAGGATACTTTGGATTGGAAATAGCATAAACGGCAATTGCAATCCCCGATGATATAAGATACTCAAACTCATCAGCATACCATTCAAACCTATCTCCTTTTTTATCTCTAATATCCTTTGCAACTATGCGTTTCTTTTTATTTTCCATCTGTGATACAATCATATCATAAATACGTCTCACCAGAAGTTTTTTTTCTGATTCTTTTTCATATTTGATTGCATCCTCCTTATATAAATTGCGGATTGCTTCCTGCACTTCACGCACTCTTACTATATTGTGCGTTTCAATATAGGTGTTTACAGCATCGGGCAAGCCACCAACTAACAGATATTTCTTAAACTCACCCAACAAATTGTTATGCTGTGCCTCAGTAAGTGACACTCTCCGTTTGTAACAATCATATATATAATCAATAGCCTCAAAGCCCCAGCCTGCGGCAATAAGCCACTCCTCAAAATCCAACTGATACATCTGCTTACGAATAATACTGCCAACAGGTATGGATGTGGTATTACGGAGTGCTATCCCAAGCAAACTACCACTGGCTATATATGTGAATTTGCCTTCTTCACGCAGAAATTTCAACATGGTCAGATACTGAGGATAATGTTGTATCTCATCAAGGAATATAAGCGTGTCGGACTTTTCACCCAACTTACCTCCTGCCACCATACTCAATGCCAGATAAAACTCGTTTAACTCGTGAATATCGCGGAACAAACCTTCTGTCTCATCATCTTTGATAAAATTTATCTCAATAAAGTTTGAGAAAAGTTTTTTACCTACCTCACGTATTATGTATGATTTACCAACCTGTCTGGCACCCTCAACAATCATTATTCTGTTACTGCCAGAGCGTAAATGAGACTCTATTTCTTTGCTTATTTTCCTGTATAACATACAAAATTACACTTTTACTAATTATTTACAACTGCAAAATTACACTTTTTCAAGAAAATAAGCATAATAAAATTACACTTTTTTCATTTTTTAATATAAAAACCTCCGATAAGAAATATTTTCCTATCGGAGGGGAGATGATTCGCTTCGCTCAGCATGACGAGTGTTCGCTCAAAATGACGAAACTACTCTGCAAGCAGAATATTCATAATTTCTACAGCAGCCTTAGATACGCTGGTACCAGGACCAAAGATGGCGGCAACGCCAGCCTTATAAAGGAAGTCATAGTCTTGTGCAGGAATTACACCACCTGCTATTACTATAATATCCTCTCTGCCAAGTTTCTTCAGTTCTGCAATCACTTGAGGAACCAAAGTCTTGTGTCCTGCCGCAAGTGAAGATACGCCAAGTACGTGAACATCGTTCTCAACCGCCTGTTTTGCACTCTCTGCAGGAGTTTGGAACAGAGGTCCCATATCTACGTCAAAACCGCAGTCTGCATAACCTGTGGCTACTACCTTAGCACCACGGTCATGTCCGTCCTGACCCATTTTGGCTATCATAATACGTGGTTGACGACCCTCTTTCTTAGCGAATTTCGCTACAAGTTCACAAGCCTCCTTGAAGCTTGGGTCTTGATTTGCTGTTGAACTGTACACGCCTGATATTGTTCTAATTGTTGCTTTATATCTACCTACAACCTTCTCACATGCGTAAGAGATTTCACCAAGTGAAGCCCTTACTCTTGCAGCCTCTACTGCAAGTTCAAGCAGATTACCCTCACCTGTCTCTACGCACTT